>JAIVVP010000244.1:0-3198 GCA_049189775.1 Gemmatimonadota bacterium
GGCGCGTTTTGAACCTTTTACAACGTGCCTGGTGTGATAAATCATGTCCTCCATGGTGACATTCAGGGTACTGTCTTCACCATGTAAAACCATGCCCAGGGAATCACCCACCAGGATAACTTCAACACCTGCTTCATCAAGCACAGTCGCAAAACTTGCATCATAAGCCGTTAAAGAAACAATTTTTTCTCCAGCGGCTTTCATTTCATCCAGTCGCGCTGTGCTTATTCTGGTCACGCGACCTCCTTGGGGTTGAAGTATTGTTTGCCTGTTTTCAGATGACAGATCTGTTCCAGTAGCATGGTGTAATTATCTGCATTGTTGACCAGATCAAAATCGGCCGTGTTGACAATAAGTAAAGGTGACTTGTTGTAGTAATAGAAAAAATCAATATAGGCATTGGTAATTTTAGTCAGATATTCCTCATTGATATGTCTTTCATAATGAATACCCCGATCTGAAATCCTATCCAGTAAAACCTGAAGCGGTGCCTGCAAATAAATCACCAGATCAGGAACCGGTGCCTCCAGTGCCGTTCGATTGTAAACCTGCTGATACAGATCAAACTCATCTTTGCTCAACGTCACCTCGGCAAACAGCCTGTCTTTATCGATCAGAAAATCTGCAATTTGAACCGGCCTAAACAAATCCGCCTGGCGGAATATTTCCAGTTGCCTGGCGCGCTGAAATAAAAAATGAAGCTGTGTCGGCAATGCTGCAGTTTCTGGATCTTCGTAGAAGCGTTCAAGAAATGGATTCTCACCGGGTAATTCAAGCATCAGATCTGTCTTGAAGGTTGTCGCCAGACGCTTGGCCAATGATGTTTTCCCAACACCAATCGGGCCTTCAACAACAATATAATCGGGTTGACGTTGTCCGTTCATTAATATTAATTCAATTTCACCAGATCATCGGCATTATCTTGCTGCAATAAACTGCTGACAGAACCCACACCCGGGATAATACAATCAGAAAATATTTCATTCAGTGGTAATAGCACAAATCCACGATTTTGCATTTCGACATGAGGGATGTGCAGTCGATCATCGTTAATGATTTCATCACCAAATAACAGGATATCCAGGTCCAGGGTCCTCGCACCCCATTTTACCTTTCTCTCACGCCCCTGATCATTTTCAATGGCCTGTAAATAATCCAGCAGAACTGATGCAGATAATTCTGTATCAAGCTCAACGACAGCATTGACATAATCGGGTTGATCCTGGGGACCAACAGGCTTGCTCCTGTAAAAAGACGAGGTTTTCACCACAGAAGTTGATGGCACCATTTCCATTGCAATGATTGCCTTCTTTAGTTGTGATTGTGGATCGTCGAGATTACTGCCCAGGCCGATATATACTTTAATCATCTTTGTAAAACTCTGGTTTATTGTTGTTGTTTTATTACCTGAAACGTTTTGGCCTGTTTCTGAAACGTTTTTTCTGATGTTCTTTTTTGGCAGCTAATTGTATATCCATATGTTCTTCCTGAAACGTTGTCCACCAACTTGCAAGTTCCTGTACATCTTCTCCTGCTTCTGCACGTAACAATAGAAAATCGTAGGCTGCACGAAAGCGTTGATGTGCAAGTAATTTTAAAGGACGTTTGCCGCGAATATTTTTTAAACGAACCTGAAGTGCCCACATATCTCGTGCCATATGAGTAAAGCGTCGTGGCATTGAAGTGCTGCTTATCTGATGTGAAATAACCGCATCACTTGCCAGATGAATGGCATCCATCTCTGACAAACCATTACCTTCATGATCATTCGCCAGATCTCTAACGGGAATCCACAACAGGGCTGCTAACAGGAACGCAGGCGTGACTGGCTTGTCCTCTGCCAGTCGTGTATCAGTATTTCTAAAAGCAGATATAAGTAATTTATGAATAAATTCATCACCACGATTGAGAAATTTTTCTGTTTGTGGAAACAACATTGCGAACAGACCATATTCACGCAATTGTTGATAGGTCTTTTCAGATTGCCCACCCATAAATAATTTCAGGAATTCCTCAAACAATCGTGCTTCAGGGATCCCCTCAAGCAGGGGGGCCAGTTTCCGGATCGGCTGCTCGGAAACAGGATGAATGGAAAAACCAAGTTTGATGGCAAATCTTATCGCCCTTAACATCCGCACCGGATCTTCCTGATAGCGATCTTCAGGAATGCCAATCAATCTTAATTGCCTGTTCTTGATATCCTCAAGACCACCGACATAATCGACAATCGAATAATCTTCTATGTTGTAGTAAAGCGCATTGACCGTAAAATCACGCCGCCAGACATCATCATCAAGTTTGCCATAGACATTGTCGCGGATGATTCTGCCATCCTCTTCATGACCTTCTCCATCTATCGCATCAGTATGTGATGCACGAAATGTGGATACCTCGATAATTTCCCTGCCAAAATGCACATGGGCAAGCCTGAACCTTCGGCCAATCAATCTACAGTTCCTGAATAATTCCCTGATCTGCTCAGGATGCGCGTCAGTCGCGACATCAAAATCTTTAGGCTTCAGTCCTAACAAAATATCCCTGACACCGCCGCCGACCAGATATGCCTGATAACCTGCATTTTTCAGGCGATACAATACCTTTAGCGCATTCTCACTGATCTCTGAGCGGGACACGCTATGCTCTGAACGTGGGATGATCTGTGGTTTGCGGACGATTTTTGTGACGACTGCTGTTGGCTTGGGTGAATCCATAAGTGAAATAGCTTAACGAATTGCTCTTGAGGCTATGTGATATATTTTTACCTTATTATTGAATAGTTTACGTAGGTTGCTCACCTGTGGGTCGTATACTAACACCGAAAACTGATATTATTGCACCCTATTAGTTACTTATCTGGTCACTCGCTCCCTTCGTCTAGTGGCCCAGGACGCTGGCCTCTCACGCCGGAAACACGAGTTCGAGTCTCGTAGGGAGCGCCAAATTGAAAAGGGATATCATAATATTCCTTTTCAATCTGGTATTTTCTATTGGTTAACCTCGAGCTCACGAGGTCGACGCAACACATGCACTAAATCTACTCGCCAATTTAAGGAAACAGAAAATGAATAACGTAGTCCAACTGATTCCCATTTCCAATCTAGCATTGACCTTTGTGCCGGTCATCATTGTTATCGGCATCTTGTACAGGTGGTCTCTGGACGCACGAACATCTATATATGCTGTTATCAGGATGCTGAT
>JAIVVP010000245.1:0-3197 GCA_049189775.1 Gemmatimonadota bacterium
AAGTTTTGCAATTCTTCGACCAAGCTCGTCCAGGTTCCTTATCCTTGCAACGAGTCTTCTCCATAACGATACTTCAATCGCAGGCATACCTGACGAATAAATACCAGGTGATTTTATAGAATTACTTACTGCAGAATTACCTGCGATAACGACAGTATCTACTATCTCAAGGTGCCCTCCAATAGCTGACATCCCGCCTATCATGCAATGTTTTCCTATGGTAGTGCTACCTGCAACACCAGAACAACCAGCAATCGCTGTATGTGCGCCAATATAAACGTTATGGCCTATTTGCACCTGGTTATCAATTTTTACGCCCTGTTCGATGACCGTATTTCCCAGTGCACCTCGATCAATAGAACTACTGGCACCAATCTCAACATCATCTTCAATAATGACTGTGCCTATCTGGGGAATTTTCGTCCAGATACTTTTGTTATTGGCAATACCAAAACCATCAGAGCCTATAACCACGCCAGGGTGCAAAATCACCCTGTTGCCAATTGATACAGAGTGGCACACCACTGTATTAGGGTACAATCGTGTATCCGAACCAATAGTAACATCAGATTTGATCACACAGCCTGAATCTATAAATGTTCCTGATCCAATCACCGCGTTATCTTCTATGACAACATTAGCCGCTATGGTTGCTGAATTATCGATTTTTGCCGAAGGACTGATGACAGCCGAAGGATGTATTCCCGGTTCGTTTTCAATGTCTGGGTGGAACAAACTGACGACACTGGCATAGGTCAAATACGGATCATCCACCACCAGCGCAGATACTGGACATTCATCCAGTTCTTTCCGGGTGATGATTACTGCTGATGCCTGTGTCTGTCGCAGATAACGACAATACTTACGATTTGATAAAAAGCTTACCTGACCCGCTGTAGCCGACTGTAATGTTGCGAGACCATTAACTACAACGTCTGGATCACCATGTAATTCTGCACCAACATGGTTAGCTATTTTCCCAAGGGTAATAGTCATGATTCCTGGATTTTCTGTTTGCCTGCACTATTTTCCTTGTTTCTTCTCTTTCAGATAGGTAATAACCAGATCACTAAAATCTGCCTTGGGACTGGCATAGGCAACCCCATCAAATAGCACGAGATCATAACCGTTTGCTTTTGCTACAGTCTGAATTGCATCAAATACTTCTTTCTGAATCTTTGCTCTCTCTTCATTAAACCTGAAATTGACATCTTCCCTGAACTCATCCTGATCTCTTTTCAAATCTCTGCGAGCACTGACAATGTCTCTTTCCAGTTTCTTACGTTCCTGTTCACTCATGATGGCACCGTCTTTTGCCAGACGATCTTCCATTGTTTTAGTCTTTTTTTGCTGGGCAACCAGGGCTCTGTCACGAGATGAAAATTCTTTTTTGATCAGCGCATCGGCCGAAATTGCCTGAGGAGATCCCTCAAGAACACGAATTGTATTTACTGCACCAATTTTAAGATCCCCTGCAAGAACACTGTTTATTCCTGCAATTGATAGAAAACAGGTTACCAGAAGGGCTACTTTAATATTTCTCAATGTTTCAACTCCATATTTTCGTACTAGAAAGAGGTTCCAAAGGTAAATTGGAAATTTTGAATCTGATCTGTTGCCTGGTCGTTAAATGGTTGCGCAACACTGGCACTGACAAGACCAAATGGTGATAGCCAGATGGCACTGAGTCCCGCCGAGTAGCGTAACTCACCGGCATCGAAATCCTCATCAGTTCCGTAGACGTTGCCGGCATCAATAAACCCTGCAATTCTTATCGATTTAATGTCTCTGAAAAATGGTACTGGCAATATGACTTCAGCACCACCAACCACTCTGAGATTACCACCTAATGGCAAGCCAAGCGAATCGAGAGGACCCAATGTATTTTCCTCATAGCCTCGAACAGATTTTGGGCCACCTGCGTAAAAGTTTTCGAAAAAAGGCAATCCCCCTTTGGTATCACCATATGAGTCACCGTAGCCAATATCGCCTTTCAAAGAGAATACATAGTCTTCAAATAATGAGGTAAACCATTGGGTCTTGTAGCCAATCTTGTAATACTCAAGTGAATTCCCAAATGTAGGTAATGCTAATTGTGCAGTAATTCGATGCAGTGCACCTTTATCAGGCAGTATCGATCTGTTACGTGTATCGAATGACAAACTATTGGACCATTTCAATATATCGTATTGATCGCCATTATTAGCGATAAAATCCAGTATCTCCTGAGCTGAACCGAAACCAAAGGCAATCTCGGTATTTTCATAACCAATTACTGTATGGAAGGTATTATATTCAGTGATTGGAATACCAAACCCTACACTGCCGCCCCAGGTTGTATTATCAAAAACGGTTACGTTGGCATCAAAACTATCTGTTTCCTGATAAAAGGCATCCAGGCTTCTACTGACACCATCGATCGTGTAGTAGGGGTTACTATAAGAAGCCCCAAAGCGCCTGTTTACTTCACTATTGTTGAATGTAAAACTCATTCTTTTGCCACTTCCCAGAAAATTATCCTGGGCAATTGATGTCTGAAATGTTAATCCGCCTGTCTGCGAAAAACCCAGGCCCATAGAAAAATTTCCTGATGGTTTTTCTTCCACAGAGTAATGAACATCTACCTGATCCGTAGTCCCTGCCACTGCCGGGGTTTCAACATTCACTTCTCCAAAGAAGCCCAGTCTTTGCAGCCTGACTCTGCCACGATCTACTTTTTCTGTGGCAATCCAGCTACCTTCCTGTTGACGCATTTCACGCCTGAGTATCTCGTCTCGTGTCCTTGTATTCCCGCTAAAGGTTATCCTTCTCACATAAGCACGTTTCCCCGGATCGACAAAGAATGTTACTGCTACAGTATGTTCTTCATCATTAATTTCGGGAATGGAATTAACATTGGCAAAGGCATAACCTTCATTACCTAACTGTGCGCTTAATGCATCACTACTTTTTGTTAATTGTCTACGTGAAAATATATCTCCCTGCCTGACACTGATCAGATCAGCAAGGTCCGCCTCAGGAAATATCAAATTACCCGTTAACCTGACTTCAGAAACGGTAAACAATTCACCTTCGGAAATGTTAATTGTGATGTAAACACCTTTCTTATCTGGCGTAATAGAGACCTGGGTAGAATCAATATTGAAATTAATATAGCCACTATTAAGGTAATGTGAGCGCAGAGTTTCCAGATCTGC
>JAIVVP010000246.1:0-3189 GCA_049189775.1 Gemmatimonadota bacterium
GAAGTGTGTAGAGCAGAACGAGAGACAGGCTTTGCAAGGCATAAGTAATTGTTTCGTTGAGTTCTCGATTGTCGTTATCCATGGAGATAAGCGTGCTTGCCAGGCATGCAAAGACTATCCCCATGGCAATCATGAAATAGGAACTTAGATACCTTGAGATAAATATTTCCAGCCTGGTACATCGAGATAATAAATATCGAAAAGAGCCAGAAGAGGCATCCGCAGCCAATTGATTGTTTGCGCCCAAAATGACAAACACAGGGGTGACGGTAAGTGACGTAAGTAGAAACATAGATAATGTGGGCGGATGCAGGACCAACAGCTCCTGGGCAACTTCCAGGCTGGTTAATTTGGTAATTAGCATTAAGCCTTGAATACTGGTTAAAAATTCTGAGCCACCTTCAGTTAAAACTCTGAGCATGCTGTACCAGAACAAGGCAAAGGGGATCAGGAAGGCAAGTCCCTTCAAACGAAACAGTGAGTGATAAAAATCAAACCCGAGCAGGGTGATTACTCTTTTAATATTCATTAGTAAAGTGGGCTTAATCTATTTTTTTAAGGAACCTCTAATTAAGCCTGGGTCGAATAGATTGCTGGTTAAAACATCCTGGTTCAAGGCGTGAAACGCACGTAATAGCAAGGCTATTGCGAAGTTTTACAACGCAGAAACAGGATGTTTTAGTCGCAAGATGTCGATTCATGACTTAATTAGAGGTCCCTTAATATAGATTTTAGTTTATAGAGGGCTTCGAGTGCTGCTTTTGGACTCAATTCATCCGGATCAAGATTTATCAATTCATTCAATATGGGATGGTCCTGCCTGGTCTTTTCTGGACTGTCCTGTGTGAACATATCATCCTGTTTTCTATCTGGGCTGGGTAGTGATTGTCCGGCCTCCATTTTCTGCAGGAACTGTTTTGCCTGCCTGACGACATCCTGTGGTACACCTGCCAATAATGCAACCTGCAAACCATAACTACGATTTGTTGCACCTTTTTTCACCCTGTGTAGAAAGACAATCTTGTCATCATGTTCAATGGCATCAAGATGTACATTCTCAACTTCCTGAATATGATCTGGCAGCGCCGTCAATTCAAAATAATGCGTTGCAAACAGGCTGAGTGCACCGACATGCTTTGCCAGGTATTCAGCACAGGTCCATGCCAGGGCCAGACCATCATAGGTACTGGTACCACGTCCAATTTCATCTAACAGTACCAGGCTTTGTTGGCTGGCATTATTCAGTATATTTGCTGTTTCAGTCATTTCCACCATAAAGGTCGAGCGGCCGCCTGCCAGATCGTCTGCGGCACCGATACGTGTGAATATCCTATCTATCGGGCCTAACTCAGCACTTTCTGCCGGGACATAACTGCCAATATAGGCAAGGATAACGATCAGGGCAGTCTGTCTCATGTAGGTTGATTTTCCACCCATGTTCGGACCAGTAATCATTAGCATCTTGCAGGCGTCATTCAGTTGCAGATCGTTGGGTACAAATGTTTCAGTTTGCATTTGTTCAACCACAAGATGTCTACCAGCAGTAATAGAAATACCTTGCCCTGTTTTAAAAGTGGGTTGATTCAGGTTCAGGGTTTCAGCACGTTCTGCAAAACAGACCAGCACGTCTATTTCGGCGATTGCAGCACTACACATCTGCAAGGCAGGAATGTGCTCACATAATTTGTCTAGTAACTGTTCATATAATTGCTTTTCCAGTGCCAGTGCTTTTTCCTTTGCACTGAGCACCTTGTCTTCAAATGCTTTCAACTCTGGTGTGATATATCGTTCGCTGGCCTTTAAAGTCTGGCGGCGGCGATATTCGTCTGGAAGTTCACCCGTCTGGCTGCGACTTAATTCAATGTAATAACCATGGACACGGTTATAGCCAACCTTCAGGCCGGAGATCCCTGTACGTGTCTTTTCGCGGGATTCGAGATCTATCAAGAATTGACCCGCTTCTGAACTGAGTTGCCTGAGTTCTTTCAGCGCCAGATCATAATCATCAGAGATCACACCGCCATCACGTATGGTCAGAGGTGGTGATTCAATAATTGCCTTTTGTAGCAGATCATGTAAATCAGGAAAACCATCGATATGGGTTCCCAGTTCTTGCAGCAGGGGGCAGTCTATATCTTTCACCAGGCCATCAAGTTCAGGCAGAGCTGCCAGCGTTGTGCGTAATTGCACCAGGTCTCTGGGTTTGGCAGATTTTAGAGAAATACGCGCAAGTATGCGTTCCATATCTCCTATAGAGCGGAGCATATCGTGGAACTGAATAAATTCACGATTTCGTAACAGGGAGGCAACGGCATCGTGGCGTAGTCGCAATGTTTGCAGATCACGAATGGGTCTGTGCAGCCAGCGACCTAATAAGCGTCCACCCATGGCTGTTGATGTTGTCTTCAGGACACTGAGAAGGTTGTGTTTACCGCTGCCATCGTTATCACTTTCCAGTTCGAGATTACGTCGACTCACAGCATCCAGAATGATGCTGTCCTGTGGATGTTCAACCTTGATGGCCTGTAGATGCCCCAGTGCGGAACGTTGGGTTTCTTCTGTATATTGCAACAAACAGCCAGCAGCCGAGATGGCCAAAGGCATATCCTCGCAACCAAAGCCAGTCAGTTGCCGAACCTGGAACTGTTTCTTTAATAGCTCAATAGCGCTGTCTTCATCAAAGTGCCAGGCAGGTCGTGTGGTGATATTAGGTAGTGATGTTAAATCTTGTTTCTGTTCTGTATCTTCACAGACAAGAACTTCTGCTGGCCGCAGGCGCTCTATTTCACTATTTAACATCGCCTGATTATCAAGCTGCATGAGTACAAAACGACCACTGCAAATATCTATTGTTGCCAAACCAAACTTACTGTCTTTTTCAAAAATTGCGACAAGCAAGTTTTCTGATGATTGATCCAGTAGCGCCTCATCGGTGATAGTCCCTGGCGTAATAATTCTTGATATTTCTCTATCTACGGGACCTTTGCTGGTCGCCGGATCACCGACCTGTTCACAGATGACAACAGACTCACCCAGTTTAAGCAGTTTCGCCAGATAAGAATCAGCCGCGTGATAGGGGACACCTGCCATGGGAATGGGGTCACCAGCGGATTTGCCTCGACTGGTGAGTGAAATATCTAATAATCTGGCGGCCTTTTTTGCATCATCGTAAAAAAGCTCATAGAAATC
>JAIVVP010000247.1:0-3154 GCA_049189775.1 Gemmatimonadota bacterium
ATACTTCCTTAGTGCGCTATCAAAAAGAGGATTATGATTTTCTACCTGGCTAAAGAGCGTCATTGACGAATGAAATTTCAGGTAATCAGGATAGCCAAAGATCTGCTCAACTGTACTTCCCTCTGTGCTTACAACAATCTCAGTACATTCATTTAGCCTGTTACCAAGAATTGGGTGTTGTACATAAGCGGCTGCTTCATCCAATGACCCTAGTGCATATTTTTTGGAAATATAACTTTTACCCAGTCCTTTAACTTGTGGAAAAATATACCATATCCAATGGCTCTGTTTACGTCCCTGCTTCAGCTCCCTGACAACATTCGGGTAAATGTCTTCTTGAGCATCGAGAAATCGCTGCAGTTGATAAGTATCATTCATGGGTAGTAATTAATGCTTAACTATATCAACTAACACCAACATCTCACGCTAAGACTGTCCCTGTCGCCTACCAGACTGGCCATGTATTCATCATTGATCGGCAGGTTGATTGCCGACCATCTTTCTTCTGACGGTTTGTGCAGGTTTATATCCGGGGTTTGGTTCTCTGGATCGACAGCTACATCAAATTTGTCCAGACCATAGCTGACACCATCACCAACAGCTTTGATAAATGCTTCCTTCCGTGTCCAGCATGCGCAAAAGGCTCTTGCCTTGTTTGTATCCGGCATGGTTTGAAATTCAGCTTGTTCTGCCTTAGAAAAAAAACGTGTCATTAATGCTTGATGATCTGATTCATGATTAATTTTTTCGATGTCGATTCCAATGGTTTGTTCTTGAGCAATTGCGATCAGGGCAAGATCATTTGAATGAGAAACATTAAATGTAATATCAGCACACTGATGGTTGTTAGCCAGCACAGGTTTACCATGTTCAAGGTATTCAAACACAAAGTCTTTCGGTTCAATATTGGTGAGTAAACCGAGTCGTTGTCGCAGTGCGCCCCTGGTAATTATATATTGTTGTTTTTTGTCCTCGACCTTGAGTTTGTCTGCACGTTCACGTTCGTCTTCAGAAAGGATGGAATAAATAATATTAATATCGCCTGATAATTGTTTCAGATCACATAGCCAAATATCAATATGATCTTTAGACAGGCTTAGTGTGTCTGGTGTTTTTTGCCAGGTTTTTTTCCAAGAATTATTCATGCAGGGGTCAGGCATATTATTTATTTAATGAGGCCTTCAATCTTTCCATGCCTTCATCAATAGAGACTTTCGCCTGGTAGCCAAGATCATTTTTTGCTGCAGTCAGGTCATACCAGTGCGCACAGGAAAGTTGTTTGGCTATAAAACGCGTCATGAACGGCTCTTCTTTCAGTTTAAATATCTTGTAAACAAATTCCATCACCATGCCAATCGTGTATGCGAGTTGAGTTGGAATGGTTTTATTCACGGGTGGAAGGTTGGCCACAGCCAATATCCTGTTGATTAATTCCTTCATAGGTATTGGTTCATCATTACTAATAAAATAAGCCTTGCCGGCGCAGTTGGTATTGGTCCCCAGTGCTTCTGCTGCAAGAAGATGTGCCAGCGCCGCGTTATCAACATAGGTAGAATCCACCAGGTTGTTTTGTTTGCCTACCAGACGCAAGCGACCTGCTTTAGCGCGTTCAATGATTCGAGGGGCCAGATGTGGATCCCCCGTCCCCCAGATTAAATGAGGTCTTAGTGCAACAGTTGCCAGAGTTTCATTATTTGCTTGAAGGACCATTTGTTCTGCCAGTGCCTTGGTTTCTTGATAGGCCGTAAGAAAATGTTCGGCATAGGGGGTGGATTCATTAATATTCTCTTCATCCTCACCGGCAAAAACAATACTGGGAGAACTGGTATAAATTAATTTCTGAATATTGTGCGCCTTACAGGCATCGATAATATTTTTTGTGCCTGTTACATTACTTTGGTAATAATCATCGTAATTACCCCAGACACCAGCCTTGGCAGCGACATGAAAAATCACATCACAGCCTGCAGCAGCATTGATGACAGTGTCCCGGTCACTGATGTCACCGCGTATAATTTCAACACCCAGTTTTTTCAGATCAGGATGGTCGCTTCTTTGTAAGCTGCGAACAGTGATCCCCTTGTCGAGTAACATGCGAACAATGTTCGATCCCAGAAAACCTCCTCCGCCTGTGACCAGTGCTTGTTTCATGAGGATTTCCCGACAGTGATTTCTTTCTGGGCCCAGACAGCGAGTTTTTCTCGGCCTATTTTTGCATTATGGCGGATGTCTACGGGAAAGGCAGGATGAAACAGGACATGTTGAATGTTTTTTGTTTGCTCAAATTGAGCAGCAATTTTTAACAACTCTGTTGTGATTATTTCCTGATTCTCATTTTTAAATTCCTGTTCCAGTTCAACACAGATCACAGGCATGGTTTGCCCATTATTATCTACACCAACCAGGGCAGTACGAAATACTTTTGTATGCGTGTTAAAAATACCTTCACAGGGAATTGTGAACAAGGTTTCTTTGTCTGTAATTACACGATGAGTCAGTCGGCCACAAAACCATAAGCGACCCTGTTCATCCAGATAACCCGTATCACCCATACGATGATAAAAACCACCGTCTGCATCAATAATCTTCGCCATCTCTGTTGCGCGTTCGCGGGCATAATAAGCTCTTGTTACCTGCGGCCCCTTGACGGCAATTTCACCAATGACATTGCGATCAAGAACCAGATCATCCTGCCAGTCTGTGATCACATCATCAGTGATACTAATTATTTTCAGATCAATATTTTCAACTGGTAAACCAACACAAACACCCTTGCCTTTTTCAGTCTGCTGACAAGTTGAGCCGAGCACTTCATCGCTACCAATAGAACTCACGGGTAGTGATTCAGTTGCACCATAAGGTGTGAACACCTGTGCATCATCATTTAACATGTCGGCAATACGTTGCATGACCCTGGCTGGAACAGGTGCGCCAGCAGAAAGCACACGATTCATGTTGGGTAATTTCTTATGCTGTTGTTCACCATAACGACCAACACGGTTTAACAAGGCTGGCGAACCGAACATGGTGGTGACTTTATATTTTTCTATCGCGGAAAATATTTTTTCTGGATCTACATTGCCGGGCCGAGTGAAATCCATATCAGGCACAATCGAGGCCATGCCCATGGCCGGCCCAAACAGCGCAAACAGGG
>JAIVVP010000248.1:0-3119 GCA_049189775.1 Gemmatimonadota bacterium
CAGGCCTGGACCTCTGCAATCAGGGATGGTGGATGATTATATTGATTGTAAACATGGTAAGGCAATTAAATATCCCCATCCCAGGCTTGAGCACATATTAAAGCCGACAAACGGTGTGATCCTGTACCAGGAACAGGTGATGCAGATTGCCCAGATCCTGGCCGGTTACACATTAGGTGCTGCAGATTTACTACGCAGGGCCATGGGCAAGAAAAAACCAGAAGAAATGGCCAAGCAAAGAACAATATTTACAGAGGGCGCAATTGAAAACGGAGTGGAAGAAAGGATCGCCAAGGGGATCTTTGATTTAATGGAAAAATTTGCTGGCTATGGGTTTAATAAATCACATTCGGCTGCCTATGCCCTGATCGCATATCAAACAGCGTGGCTTAAAACGCATTACCCGGCATATTTTATGGCAGCTGTGTTGTCATCTGATATGGATAATACAGATAAGGTCGTGATGATTTGCGATGAAGTTGAATCAATGAACCTCAAGTTGAAAGCACCATCAATTAACCAAAGCCAATATAAGTTCACGGTTGAAAATGAGGAAACCATCCGTTTTGGTCTTGGTGCGATCAAAGGCATTGGTGAGGCGGCCATCGAAAATATAATTGAAGATAGAGAAAAAGACGGGAAATATGTTGATTTATTTGATCTCTGTCTTCGTGTTGATCTGAGAAAAGTTAACAGGCGGGTACTGGAGTCCATGATTCGTTCAAGTGCGGTGGATGAGCTGGGTCCCAGTCGTAGCCGTATGAATATCAGTCTGAATAAGGCAATTCGGATGGCAGAGCAATCAAGTAGAAATACCCACAGTGGGCAGGATGATCTGTTTGGTTTGATTCCTGTTGCTGATAATAAGGAGAATAACAGCTCTGAATTTCTGGATGCTGATAATTGGTCAGATGATGAGAGATTAATTGGAGAAAAAGAGACTCTGGGGTTTTATTTGCAAGGCCATCCCATTATTAAATATGAGTCTGAACTTGAAGGCTTGATAGGTGCCAGATTAAAAGATATAAAAATAGGAAATAATGTACGTGTCGCAGGTTATATCCACAGGATAAGGACTCGATCAGGTAGTCGTGGGAAAATGGCAGAAGTATTACTTGATGACAGGTCTGCTCGTGCCAATGTCACGGTATATTCAAACGTATTTCAGAAATACAGTAATGAGCTGATCAAGGATCAATTAGTCGTTATAGATGGCGAAGTTGTAGAAGATGATTTTTTCATGAGTGGCCTTTCAATCATCGCTAATGATATTCATACATTGTCACAATTGAGAGAGCGGGCAAAATTGAGGCTAAGATTAGGTAATCAAAGAGATTTTCGTCCCGAGATGAATTATTTGAAGGAGACATTGGCTCCCCACTGTAGAGGTGCCAGTAGTGTCAGTGTAGAATATACTAATGATAAGGGGCAATGTACCCTGGCCCTTGGTGATGACTGGAAAGTCAATGTTAGTGATGCTTTACTGGATTCCTTAAGAAGTCATCTTGGCATGGATAACGTGTTCCTGGATTATCGCTAGTTATATTTCAGGTATCATACAAATGAATCAACAGATAACAGGATTGTATTGAAAAATGAATTTTCTGGATTTTGAACAGCCAATAGCAGAGCTTGATGCAAAGATTGAAGAACTGAGATACGTTGGTGATGACTCTGAAATAAATATCAATGAAGAAATCATTCGCCTGCAGAAACGTAGTGATGAGTTGATCGAATCTATATTTTCTTCCTTATCAGCCTGGCAGTATTCCCAGGTTGCAAGACATCCGCAGAGACCGTACACCCTGGATTATATCGAGAGAATTTTTACAGACTTTGAAGAACTACATGGGGAACGAAGTTTTGCTGACGATCCCGCAATCGTTTGTGGTATTGCTCGTCTGGAAGGTATTCCTGTTGCAATTATCGGGCATCAAAAAGGACGAGATACCAATGACAGGATCTACAGAAATTACGGGATGCCAAAACCTGAAGGTTATCGTAAAGCATTGAGGATCATGAAACTCGCAGAAAAATTTAAATTACCTGTGCTGACATTTATTGATACACCGGGGGCCTATCCGGGCATTGGTGCGGAAGAACGTGGGCAGAGCGAGGCGATTGCGAGAAATCTGATTACGATGGCAGTACTAAAAACTCCGATTATCTCTACCGTTATTGGAGAAGGTGGTTCAGGAGGTGCTTTGGCAATTGGTGTGGCAGATAAACTGTTTATGATGAAATACAGTACTTATTCAGTAATTTCACCAGAGGGATGCGCATCGATTTTATGGAAGAGTGCCGATAAGGCTGAAGCGGCTGCAGAGGCAATGGGCATCACTGCCAGCAACCTGCAGGAACTTGGTTTGATAGATGAGATTATTGATGAACCTCTTGGTGCTGCACATCGAGATTATGACAAAACCGCTGAAATGCTGAAGAAGTCACTGGTTTTGGCAGTTAAGGAACTAAAAGCAAATACTGTGGATGAACTGGTTAATAAAAGACAAGATCGAATCAGGCAATATGGTTGTTTTAATAGTTAAGGATCCTCAAATATCGTTTCATATTTAAATCATCTTAATTCTTACATGAGTTCTCACACACTTCAGTGCCTCAAGAAAATCAATTCTCTTTCCAAACAAAGATAAAAGATATTCTATCTGAATATCCTGACGCTGAAACATGCTGGATTGCATATAGTGGCGGACTGGATTCGCTCGTGCTTTTACATATTTTAGCAAGCATTCAAGATAAAATTAAAACAAAACTGGTGGCTGTACATATCAATCATGGGTTAAGTAATGATGCTGATTTATGGGTAAAACATTGTCAGGATAAATGTACAAATTATGCGATTGAGTTGCAGACATTTTCCATAGATCTGTCTGGCAAGAATGATAAGGGCACAGAAGCACATGCCAGGGAAAAACGCTATGAAGTACTCGGGAATTTGATGAGCTGTCATGATTTATTGCTTACAGCGCATCATATGGATGATCAGCTAGAAACAATACTTCTGCAATTGATGCGCGGTTCCGGTCCAGATGGTCTGGTTGGTATGCCTCAAGCGAGAGAATTCTCAAAAGGGATTTTGCTAAGACCTTTACTCGACTCCT
>JAIVVP010000249.1:0-3109 GCA_049189775.1 Gemmatimonadota bacterium
CCAAAGGTAATGATGCCATCGGTACAACTGGACGCGGCATCGGACCTGCTTACGAAGATAAGGTTGCAAGAAGGGCCCTGCGAGTTGGCGATCTGCTGAATAAAGACAAGTTTGCAAAGAAACTGGCAGAAGTCATGGAGTTTCATAATTTTATCTTGAAAGAATATTTCAAAACTGATGTTGTTGATTATCAGACAACACTCGATGAAACAATGGTGTTGGCCGAATCGATTATTCCCATGATCACTGATGTGACGGAGTTAATCTGGCAGCTTCAAAATAAGGGTGACAATGTGCTTTTTGAAGGCGCGCAGGGAACATTGCTGGATATCGACCATGGTACCTATCCATTCGTCACTTCTTCTAATACAACAGCAGGCGGTGCATCAACAGGGACGGGTGTAGGTCCAGGATGTTTTGATTACGTACTTGGAATTACCAAGGCCTATACAACACGTGTTGGCTCAGGTCCATTCCCAACAGAGCTGTTTGATGCCACAGGGGAACACCTTGCAAAGGTGGGTCATGAGTTTGGTGCAACAACAGGTCGTGCACGCCGTTGTGGATGGTTTGATGCTGTGGCATTAAGGAGATCAACACAGGTCAATAATCTGACAGGTTTGTGTATCACCAAACTCGATGTTCTGGATGGCCTGGATACTCTACAAATCTGTACCGGATATGATTACAGGGGCGAAACAAGATTCACGCCACCGGCTGGAGCAGATGCAATCGCTGAATGCACACCTGTTTATGAAGAAATGCCTGGTTGGTCTGAATCTACTTCGGGTGTGACTGAATATGATGCACTTCCGCAAAAGGCCATTGATTATTTAAATCGGCTGGAAGAGCTTACAGAGACACCTGTTGATATGATTTCAACCGGGCCTGACCGTGTTGAAACAATGATTTTGAAACATCCTTTTAGTTGAGACGAGAGATATAAGCACATGCAGGACTTGTTAAAAAAATACCTGCCTCACTTTTTACTTCTGCTTCTTGTTGCAGTAACTGTTCTTGTCTGGCTATTAGTATTCCCAACGAAAACAGGATTAGATACAAATGGTGTTCTTTTTGAGAGCATCTATTTAATAATCAGTTTTATTTGTTTTTATCTTATTGGTTTCTACTATTCGCCAGGAAAAACCCAATCAGAATCCGATACTGCAGAATCCCAGACTTCAGATTCTATTCGTCATGAGCTTGATCATATGGCGCATCATGACATTCTGACAGGACTCCCCAACCGGATACTTTTTACAGATAGATTGCATCAAGCCATTGCTTCTGCCAAAAGAAAAGATGAGCTTCTGGCTATTCACTTTATTGGCCTTGATAATTTCAGGGACATTAATGATAGCCTGGGCCATCATTGCGGTGATCAAGTTCTAAAAGAGGCAGCATGCCGTCTGGGTACTTGTGTCCGTGATACAGATACGATTGCTCGCTGGAGCGGGGATGAATTTGCTGTTATCCAGACCAATATAAGGACCATTGATGATGCTGAAATTGTTGCAAAAAAGATGATAGATGGCTTATCGAAAAAAATAGAACTGGCCAGGAAAGAAATTCAGCTTACCATCAGTATTGGTATTGCACTTTATCCGCTTGATACGATTAACTTCGATGAGCTTCTTATAAAAGCAGATAAATCAATGTATAAGGCAAAGGATATCAGCGGAAGTGCATTTGATGTATTTAACCATTCAGAGAGTTAAAAAGTAAAAACTGAATAATAAATTAGAAATTAATGGTGCCGAGAAGAGGACTTGAACCTCCACATGGTTACCCATACTAGCACCTGAAGCTAGCGCGTCTACCAATTCCGCCACCTCGGCATGAGTGTTGGTTCCAGGAAGAACGGCGGACTTTACCTAGCCAAAGAAAGGTTGTCAATGAAATCAGATTATAAAAAAAACACATACAAAATCACCCTGCCAGAGCGGCAGGAGATACTTGAATATTTAACAAAATGCAAGCGTCCCAGAACACTGAGGAAGATTGCAGATGCCCTGGGTGTCGATGGCAGCGAGGGTCGACAGGCATTGCTAAGACGTATCAAGGCCATGCAGCGTGATGGTCAAATCGTCCTCAATCGTCGCGGAGGTTACGGGCTGATTGATAAAATGGATCTATATCAGGGCACGGTGATTGGCCATTCTGACGGATATGGATTTCTCAATATTGAAGATGAAGAAGATGACCTTTATTTATCATCTCGGGAAATGCGTAGTTTGTTACATGGTGATCGGATTATTGCGCGCATCGTTGGTATCGACAAACGTGGTCGTAAAGAAGGTGCCATGGTGGAGATCCTGCAACGCGCGAATCAACTGCTTGTTGGGCGTTATTTTGATGAACAAGGTGTTGCTTTTGTGGTGCCCCAGAATAAACGTATTCATCAAGACATCCTGATCCCGAAATCTATGGAAGGTAAAGCGGAATCGGGTCAATACGTGGTTGTCGAGATAACCAAGCAACCTGACAAGCATACCCAGCCAGTGGGAAAAATCGTGGAAACTCTGGGTGAATATGCCGCGGCAGGGATGGCCATTGAGATAGCCATCAGATCACACGAAATCCCCAGTGAATGGCCAGATGAAGTATTGGCAGAAGTCTCCGGGTTTACAGACAAGATTAATGCAGACGATATAGCTGACAGGGAAGATATACGGGATTTACCATTGGTGACCATTGATGGTGAAGATGCACGAGATTTTG
The DNA here is from genome assembly GCA_049189775.1 of Gemmatimonadota bacterium. Classification (GTDB taxonomy): domain Bacteria; phylum Pseudomonadota; class Gammaproteobacteria; order Eutrophobiales; family Eutrophobiaceae; genus SMWN01. The sequence continues at coordinate 2,722 of JAIVVP010000249.1, forward strand.
ATGATGCCATCTATTGTGAGCGGCAAGGTTCGGGGTGGCGTTTATTGGTGGCGATTGCCGATGTCTCTCATTATGTCCATCCAGGTATGGCGATGGATGACGAGGCATTGAACAGAGGGAATTCTGTTTATTTCCCACAGCGTGTGGTTCCCATGTTGCCTGAAATTCTTTCCAATGGTCTATGTTCTCTCAATCCAAAGGTCGATAGATTGTGTCTTGTCTGTGAACTTCATATTAACAAGCAGGGCTCGGTCAAACGTCATCGATTCTTTGAAGGCGTAATGCGTTCCGCAGAAAGATTGACCTATAACAAAGTCGCCAACATTCTAATTAATCAAGATAAAAAATTACGTGAGACCTACAAAGAGAGTATTCAACATCTGCAAAA
>JAIVVP010000250.1:0-3107 GCA_049189775.1 Gemmatimonadota bacterium
GTTGATTATCTGCAGTTGATGCAGGTTACCGGAACCACTGAAAATCGTGCGACAGAGATTTCCGAGATTTCGCGGTCACTCAAGGCCATGGCAAAAGAACTGAAGGTGCCCGTCGTTGCCTTATCACAGCTGAACAGAAGTCTTGAGCAACGACCTAATAAACGTCCAGTGATGTCCGATCTTCGTGAAAGTGGCGCGATTGAACAAGATGCTGACTTGATTATATTTATTTATCGGGATGAGGTTTATAACGAAGACACGACGGATAAAGGTAAGGCCGAGCTTATTATTGCCAAACAACGAAATGGACCTATTGGTATGGTGCCGCTGACTTTTCTGGGTCAGTACACACGATTCGAAAATTATATTCCGGATAATAACTTTCCTACCACTACTAATAGTGGATTCTCGGGTGGAGGGTATGAATGAGTCGACCTGCAAGGGTTGTCATTAGCCTTTCCGCGCTTCGTCATAATTTCAGTCGTATTCGCACATTAGCACCCGATTCCAGAATCATGGCCATCGTCAAGGCAGATGCCTACGGACATGGTATTGCCCCTATAGCCCAATCACTCGAAGATGCTGATGCCTTTGGTGTTGCCTGCCTGGAAGAGGCCAGAGAATTAAGACAGGCGAACATCAAACAACGTATCAACCTGCTGGAAGGCCCTTATGCAGGAGAAGAGTTGAGTGAGATAAGTGAACTGGAACTGGATATTGTTGTTCACGATATTTCGCAAGTTGAAATGCTTGAACAAAGCCAGCTAAACAAACCCGTTGATGTCTGGTTAAAAATAGATACAGGGATGCATCGCCTGGGATTTTTGCCGGAGCTGGTAAACGATGTGATCTCACGTTTGCAACAAACAAACAGTGTCAAAGATATCCGCTTGATGACACATCTTGCCAATGCCAATGATCCTGACAATCCCATGACCCTTGAGCAAATTCAATGTTTCAATCAGGTTACTGAAAATCATAATGTTGAAAAAACTATTGCAAACTCAGCTGGTATTATGGCCTTTGCAGACGCCCATGTTGACTGGGTGCGGCCAGGGATTATGCTTTATGGTGTTTCTCCATTTAGTGATAGTCAGGGCCCGCAACAAGGACTGAAGCCAGTGATGACATTGCAGTCAAGATTAATCACCGTTAAGCAACTGAAAGCGGGAGAGCCTGTGGGGTATGGTGCGACCTGGCGCTGTCCAGAAGATATGCTTGTGGGTGTAGTTGCAGCTGGCTATGGTGATGGCTACCCACGGCATGCAAAATCAGGCACTCCTGTGCTGGTGAATGGCAAAAGAGCGGAGCTTATTGGTCGTGCATCTATGGACATGTTGACAGTAGATTTGCGTTCCCAGGCACAGGCCAAAACAGGTGATCCAGTGGTACTTTGGGGTGAGGGATTACCTGTTGAAGAAATTGCTAACCATGCGGATACAATTCCATACGAAGTTTTATGTGCAGTACATAAACGACTGGAGTTCAGTTATGGCGAAGGCTAAAGTTCAATATCAATGTACTGACTGTGGCGCGACCTTGCCTAAATGGGCAGGCCAGTGTGGCAAATGCCATGCATGGAATACGATGACGGAAACCGTTATTGAAGCAACATCAAATGTAAAATCATTCAGGAACAGAGACCATATCGCGGTCCCCTCTGAAGTATGTTTTCTTGATACGGTCGATGCCGAGGTATCTTTCAGGCTAAGTACCGGTATGGCCGAGCTTGACCGTGCAGTAGGTGGTGGTTTGGCGACAGGGTCTGTGACATTAATCGGTGGTGATCCCGGGATCGGAAAATCAACATTATTAATCCAGATGCTTTCTGTGCTAGGCAGTGAAGGTGGCGTAAAAACACTTTATGTTTCTGGTGAAGAATCTGCACAACAAATCAGTCTTCGTGGTCATCGCCTGGATCTCGTCCTCGAAAAAATTAAATTACTGACAGAAAATAATCTGGAAAGAATTTTATCTGTTGCCAGTGCCGAGCGGCCTGAAGTAATAGTGATAGATTCTATCCAGACGGTATATACAGAGATATTACAGTCCGCCCCCGGTTCAGTGGCACAGGTCAGGGAGTCCGCCGCGCAATTGGTGCGTTATGCAAAACAAACAAACACAACTGTGTTGCTGGCGGGTCACGTGACAAAAGATGGTGCCCTGGCAGGCCCCAGGGTACTGGAACATATGGTCGATACGGTACTTTATTTTGAAGGCGACACGAGTAGTCGCTACAGAGTGATTCGATCCATTAAAAATCGCTATGGCGCAGTTAATGAAATTGGCGTATTCGCCATGACTGACAAGGGCCTGAAAGAAGTGAGTAATCCTTCCGCTATATTTCTTTCCAGGCATGAAGAGCAGGTCTCAGGTAGCGTTATCATGGTGACAAAAGAGGGGACAAGACCGTTACTTGTTGAAGTACAGGCGCTGGTTGATACATCCCCGCTTGGCAATCCAAGACGGGTCAGTGTTGGTCTGGAACAAAATCGCTTGTCCATGTTGCTGGCAGTATTACATCGGCATGCGGGGATTAACACTGCTGATCAGGATGTTTTTATTAATGTCGTCGGTGGCATCAGAATTACTGAGACAGCTGCGGATCTGGCCATCATATTGGCGGTAATATCCAGTTTGAAGGATCTGCCTCTACCGCAGGATTTAGTCGTGTTTGGCGAAGTCGGTCTGGCGGGTGAAATAAGACCTGTGCAGAATGGTCTGGAACGATTGAACGAAGCGGTAAAACATGGTTTTAAAAGGGCAATTGTACCCAAGTCAAATAAACCCCGGCAAAATATCGAAGGTATGGAAGTCATTGCAGTCAGCCGTTTGTCAGATGCAATCAGTCAATTGCAGTAATCCTTTCCCCAGACAGGGTTACACTTTAAAACTGTCAAGATTCATTAAGGCAAAATTTCTCTACTTCATATTTATTCTTTTCTTTAACCCAGCAGTCTGCAGCGCTGAAACGTTTATCTACATTGATGATAAACCTGCCCTGTGGATTTATCCTCAAGATCCCATATATCAGGCCTGGGTCAAACATGCCGATTTGATCATGCTTGCAAAACAGATGGAGAGTGAAGGAAAAGAACAACTCACAT
>JAIVVP010000251.1:0-3094 GCA_049189775.1 Gemmatimonadota bacterium
ACAATTACCGCAATAAGCAAACTTACAATTATCAGTACTACGGAGAACTCTATAAGGGTAAATGCCTTGTTGTTCTGAAGTCTGTTTAGCGTATTATATTTCATGCTATTTCTATATTTAAAGGATTAGTATATGTTATTAATAAGTATTTACTAATAAGTATTTCGTATAAATAGATCCCTGAATTTGCAATTTTAGTTTACTGCAGCTTATATTTCTGTGAACTGGATTCCATATCCCGTCGGATTACCATTTACAAGTACTTTCTCTATTACTAGTTTCCTGTCATTACTTTTACCTGGCTGGCTGAGGTCACCGTTTTAAGCGGATATTTATCGGTATTTACCTTTTAAATGAATTTCGTTGCTCTTGTTCAGTTTGTAATTTTTGATAACTTAGCCAGCGACGTTGATCGAGTTCGCCATTATCCAGAGCTGTCTTGATTGCACAGCCCATTTCCGTTTTGTGTTGGCAGTTTTTGAATTTGCAGTAGCCGAGAAACCGGGTAACATCTTCAAAAGTATCTTGTATTCCTGTTTTACTCTCGGCAAGTTGTAATTCTCTTATCCCCGGCGTGTCGATGAGGATGCCGCCGTCCTGTAATAGATGTAGTGATCTTGAGGTAGTTGTATGTTTGCCTTTGCCGTCTTCTTCACTGATTTCTGCCGTTAGTTGATCAGCATCCGTTAGATTATTGATCAATGTGGATTTGCCGGTACCGGATGAGCCGATAAGTGCGATGGTATGGCCTTCAGAACAAAGTGTTTTCAGGCCAGTCAAACTTGATTTGTCTTTGGCGTTGACACATTCAACATGGACATCATTTTGTAATTTCGATGCTTCAATTTTATATGAGGCACTATCATCAGTCAGATCCATTTTGGTCAGAATAATGACGGGTTTAATTCTGGCTTCCGCGGCCAGTGCCAGATAGCGTTCGATACGCGAGGCGTTAAAGTCCTGGTTACAGGAGGTAACAATAAACAGGGTATCAACATTGGCAGCGATCAGTTGATCATGTTTCCGTTGCCCTGCTGCTTTACGGATAAGGACAGTTTCGCGTTCAAATATGCGTAACGGGCGTTCGCCTTCATTGGGTATCAGTATCCAGTCACCAACCGCCATATCCTTCGGATCACTGAATACACCTATCTCAAAGGTTTCAATTCCTTTATTGCTCCAGACAATACAGTGACTGCGGTGGATTTGTGCGATGCGGGCTGGATAACTCGTGTTTTCTTCATCTGCACTTATTTGTTGCTGGAAACAGGGCTTCCAACCCAATTGCGGCAGATTAAAAATCATACTGTCTACTAAAGCCTGGTTTTAAGATAGTGAACCCCCTGAGTGTCATGAATATTTAAGGATAGTAAGCTTTTTTGAGTTTTTTCACCAAATCTTGTCAACCATTTCGATGTTGCTGCGTTATTGCCTATGTAGCTCAAATAATACATTGGAGAATGGCATGAAAAATAACACATTTATAACAAAGTTAGCGTCAGCTGTAGTCATCGGCATGTTTGCTATGCCTGCGTTTGCTGAAGATCGGGGTGACAGGATTGATGAGCGACTCGATAACAGAGGCGAAAGAATCGATGAACGTCTTGATAACAAAGGAGACCGTATTGAAGATCGCTATGATGCACGAGCTGATCGTGCCAGTGATGCTGGCAAAGACAAGCTGGCAGAACGCCTGGAGACAAGAGGTGATCGTATCGATGAACGACTGGATAACAGGGGTGATCGTATTGAAGATCGTCTGGATAATAAAGGCGATCGAATTGATGATCGACTTGAACGAAGAGGAGATCGTCGCGAACGTTATGCCAATATGCCTGATGAAGAGAGACAGGCATATAGAGAAAAACGTCGTGACCATGTATCGGATAGACGCGATCATCGACTGGATAATAAGGGAGATCGTATTGATCATCGCCTGGATAATAAAGGTGATCGCGTGGAGGCTCGATTTGACAGACGCGCCGATCATGCCCGTGATGCAGGGCATGATCGGGCCGCAGATCGACTGGAACATAGAGGTGACCATGCTGATCGACGCCTGGATAGAAAAGGTGACCGTGTCAATAATCGTCTGGACAGGAAAGGAGACCGCGTCGCCAGAAATGATGGTGCCAGACATGCTGGAACCAGGGCCAGAACCCACAGGTAGTTAAAACCCAGGGGTAATTAAAATACAGGGAGATTGAAAATAGTTTTGAGATAGCGCAACCTGAGTCGAACATTAATTTACAGATACGCTGTCACAATCAAGACTATTAAATGGAAATGAGGGAAACATCATGAAACTCAACTACATCAAAACAGGCCTGGCGAAAATCCACTCCCCAAAATTGGTATTTTCAATCAGCCTTGGTCTATTGATGTTTCCCTCAATCTTATTGGCTGAAGATGGAACTGCTAATGTTAATGAAAGTATGGCTAATGAAAATATGGCCAGAGATAGGCAACAGGACAGGCAACAGATCAGGCAAAGACAGCAGGATGCCAAGAATGATAGACCTACCAGTGATAGACGCAGCAGTGACAGACGTGCCGATTTTACTGATGAGGAAAGGGCTGAGTTCAGGGCCTTTCGCAAGGAGATGCATGAGAAAACCAGGGATATGACGCCGCAGGAGCGAAGGGCGTATAGACAGAAACGCACCTCTGAAAGAATGCAAGACATGTCTCCTGAGCAGAGAGAAAAATTTCAGGCAGGCATGGAACACCGTAGACAAATGCGCCAAAAGGAGATGCGCCAGAAACAGATGCGTGAAAAATTTAATAACATGTCTCCGCAAGAAAAAAAGTCGTTCAGAGAAGCACAGATGGCCAGAAGAATGAAGAATATGTCTGCTGAAGAAAGGCAAAAATTTCAGGCGCGTATGCAAAGACGTAATCGAGTCCATGATGAGATAAAAGACATGAGCCCTGAACAAAGAAGGGCGTTCAAGGAAGCGCGTATAGAAGAGAAGATGCAAGGCATGACACCAACGCAAAGGGATACATTCAGGCAACGTTTACAACAATGGGAAGGCAGACGTAGTGAAAGGCAAGGCAGCAGCAGGAATGGTGAAAGGCGCAGTCATGCACG
>JAIVVP010000252.1:0-3086 GCA_049189775.1 Gemmatimonadota bacterium
AGAGAGCTATACTTCAAAATAAATAACTATCAGGTGCGCGATAGACGGAGAAAATCAATACACAAGGAGGTGATTTACTCATGGGCGTTGTTTACACCATTATCCGCGATTCCAGTTTGGAATAATTTTATGAAGTGACTCTCGTATTTGCGCAGATATTTATCCCGGTTATAGGCAATGCGAGTGGTCTCCCACGGGAAAAGTTTGCTTAAATCGATTACTTTAAGATCACTATCATTTTTTTCTGAATAGGCAAAACTAACAATAATTCCAATGCCAAAACCTTCTCTAACATAGGTTTTAATCACATCGGTATCAGCAGCACTTAACACCACTTTGGGTTTCAGACCAAGTCGAGCAAAACTTTTTTGAAGATGGCTGGCACCGGTAAACCCGGAAACGTAGGAAATAATTGGGTACTCACAAAGGATATCCAGGGATAAGGGATGTTGTTCCAGTATAGGGTGGCCTTGCGGTGTAATTAAACTACGGTTCCAGCGATAACAATTTAATGACTCTAAGGCCGAGCTGTCAGCCAGGGCTTCCGTACATATTGAAAGATCAACATCATCATTCCTTGCCATTTCTACCAGTTGCTTGGGATTGCCCTGGTGAATTTGCACAACTACATCCGGGTAGGCTTTACGAAACATTCTCAGCACAGGTGGCAGTACATAACAGGCCTGTGCATGAGTGGTCCCCAAGCGAAGTGTGCCATGAGTTTCATCGGCAAAGTCCCGACCTATAGCTAGAATATTCTCAGTGTCAGCAAGTGTTTTACGCGCGTAATGGAGAACCGTTTCTCCGGCTGCCGTTATGCCTACGAGGCGTTTGCCCTGTCGATGGAAAAGTAAAACACCCAACTCTTCTTCCAGTCGTGAAAGTTGTTGAGAAACAGCTGATTGAACCAGATGTAGCTGTTCTGCAGCTTGTGTGACATTGAATCCTGTTTCAGATAATGCCACCAGTGAACGTAACTGCCTTATCTCCATATCATTTTAGATGATTAAATATGATGGCTCTTCCCCAAATTGAGTGGGTAGTTTACTGTATGAGGGATGAGAGACAAAGACTTATACGCGCAGATTCTGGGTATCAAGAGTCCTTGGCATGTGTCCGGTGTTGACCTGAATGTGCCAGAAGGGGAAGTGACGGTGCAGGTAGAGCAGGAGGAAGGTGTGATGTCATGCTGCCCTAACTGTGGAAAGGAATCACCGGGATACGACTCGCGGACACGGCGGTGGCGGCACCTGGATACGTGCCAGTACAAAACCATCCTGGTTGCAGATGTACCCAGAGTGAAATGTGAAGAGCATGGCGTGGTCACTGTATCGGTCCCGTGGGCTGAGCCTAATTCAGGGTTTACGGCGATGTTTGAAGCCCTGGTGATTGACTGGTTGAAAGAAGCTTCTACGTTGGGCGTCTCGCGTTTGATGGGGCTGAGCTGGAATGCGATTGACGGGATTATGCAACGAGCTGTTGAGCGAGGGCTATCGCGCAGAGAAGAGATGCATATGACACAGATAGGCGTTGATGAGACTGCATTCAGGAAGCGTCATGATTATGTAACGATTGTATCCGACCAGGTGGCTGGCACGGTTCTTCATGTGGGCGATGATCGCAAGAAGCAGGGGCTTAAAGATTGGTATGGCAGCCTGAATGAAGAACAGCGTGGAGCAATAGAAAGCATATCCATGGATATGTGGCCAGCATTTATTAATGCCACACTGGAAAGCATTCCGGATGCAGAAGATAAGATTGCCTTCGATAAGTTTCATGTTGCCAAGTACCTTGGTGAGGCTGTTGATAAGGTGCGTCGCCAGGAACACAAAGCACTGATGAGTGAGGGCTATGAGGATCTGAAAGGCAGCAAGTATGATTGGCTCTACAACCCTGAGAACATGACACGCAAACACAAGATGCGATTTAAGATGTTACGAGAAAGCACGTTAAAGACAGCTCGCGCCTGGGCCATCAAAGAGATGGCGATGTCGCTCTGGCACTATGTCAGCAAAACCTGGGCACGAAAAGGATGGGAGCAGTGGCTATCTTGGGCAGTACGAAGTCGCCTTAAGCCGATCAGAGATGTTGCCAGGATTATCAAGGAACATCTGTGGGGAATATTGAACGCAATCGTCCTGAAGGTAAGCAATGGACCTGCGGAAGGCCTCAACAGCCGAATAAAAACGATCAAGGTGCGCAGCAGAGGTTTCCGTAACAAGAAACGATTTGCCAATGCTATCTACTTTCACCTTGGTGGACTTGATCTCTATCCTGAGGGTGTAAGATGAAATCTACCCACCCGATCAGGGGAAGAGCCATCTGGGTGAGGCACTGAGCAATGCAGAACGAAACGCCTTGTCTGATCAAATTTGTGAATGGCGAGATCGTCTGATGTCAATCAGCTGGTTTATGCGCTGTATCAATGAGCCGATTGCCCGAGAAGCGAACCATGAGGATAAAGTCACCGGCCGCTTCTGGGAAGGCAGGTTTAAGTCTCAGGCGCTGCTGGATGAAAAAGCACTGGCCGCCTGCATGGTTTATGTAGACTTAAACCCGATTCGGGCAAGGATGGCAGAGTCACCAGAACAATCCGATCACACCTCAATCAAACAACGTATTGAACAGGCATTAAAGACAAAACAGTCTTATCTGCCGGAGCAACAGGCTGAGGGTTTATTTCCTTTTGCTGGCAACCCCAGAAAAGACATGCCTGATGGTTTACCATTCAATCTGTCTGATTACCTTGAATTAGTCGACTGGAGCGGGCGTATCATTCGTGAAGACAAGAAAGGTTATATCCCTGACCACCTTCCGACTATCTTACAGCGACTTGATATGGATGCCAGACACTGGATTTACCTCACCAAAAATTTTGAGCAACCCTTTAAGAATCTGGTTGGCGCTGCACATCTTGTTCGCAAAGCCTGTGAAGATATCGGCAGGAACTGGGTACACGGTATTAGCCAGTGTGAAAGATTCTTCTCCAGTAGTTAATCCCTTCTCTACAAAAAACAAAGTGAACTTGAAATAAACCAGTTCAGGGACTTCTATCGCCTGGATTAATTTATTTATAGCTGCGCAGT
>JAIVVP010000253.1:0-3037 GCA_049189775.1 Gemmatimonadota bacterium
CTTCAGCTTTAAGTTGAATATCAACGTGTGTGATTGCCAAAGGATGACAAAGTGGAATCAGTTCAGCTGTCTTCTTTGTAGCCATGATTCCAGCGATGCGAGCAATGCCTAAAACATCACCTTTTTTATGTGTGCCAGATTCGATCTGTTGCAGTGTCTCGGCCTGCATACGGATAGAACCATCAGCAATGGCAATACGGTGCGTTGAGGACTTGTCCCCGACATTGACCATATGGGCCTCACCCTTTTGATTAAAATGCGTTAATTTAGTCATAAGTTATATAATTAGGGCTATATAATGAAGTTCTATAATAGTATTCCTGACAATACAGATTTACAGGGCATTTTAACTAAATAATATGAATATTACTGTCAAATATTTCGCCAGCCTACGTGAACAAATGGGCAAGGCTGAAGAACTGCTTACACTCAGTGATGCCACACCGATTGCCGAGGTCTGGAAAAATGTTTCTGGTGAGACATCTCCAGATAATATCTTGATGGCGATTAACATGGAATATGTTAAATCTGATGCCATTGTAGAAGAGGGCGATGAAATCGCCTTCTTTCCACCTGTGACCGGAGGCTGATGATGCCAATTGAAATCAGGACATCATCATTTGATCCCTGGGAAGAAATAAAACTTCATCAACAGAAGATGGACCAGGAAATGAACATGGAAGGTCAATATGGTGCGACAGCAAGTTTCGTTGGAACCATGCGGGATTTTAATGATGGTGAACCTGTGCACAATATGACACTGGAACACTATCCCGGGATGACTGAGAAACATCTTGAGAAGATATGCGCAGATGCCAATCAGAAATGGGATCTTATTGATACCCTGGTTATTCACAGGGTAGGAGAGATAAAGATTGCAGATCCAATCGTCCTGGTTTGTGTCTGGTCTGCACATCGTGCAGAAGCCTTTGATGCCTGTCGTTTTATTATGGAAGACTTAAAATCGAAAGCACCATTCTGGAAACAGGAATCGACTACAGAAGGTAAGCGTTGGGTTGAAAAAAATACTCCGGGATGATGCATAGCAACATAGACATTGTTTATGTTGATAATATCTAAGCTAATTGCTCGTATATAACGTATCCTTAAAAATTGATTTTTACTAAATTACAGTTTTAACTTTGAGGGAGAGTTAACATGGCTGCAGTAATGAAAACCACACATCATGGCGGTTGCCCGCATGATTGTCCTGATACCTGTTCCATGGTATTCGAAGTTGAAGACGGAAAGTTAGTCGGTGTTCGAGGGAATAAAGATCACCCCATGACCCGAGGTGGTCTTTGCGTCAAATTAAAGGACTACGAAAAACGTCATTATCATCCTGATCGCCTCTTATATCCTATGCGCCGTACCGGTCCCAAAGGCAGTAAAGAGTTCGAAAGAATTACCTGGGATGAGGCACTGAATGAAATTGTTGATAAATGGAAAGCCATCATTGAAGAACATGGCCCACACGCGATTCTCCCTTGTAGTTACCTTGGAAATCAGGGACTGGTTCATGGCTTGAATGGTGGCGATGCCTTTTTTAATCGTATGGGCGCGACCGTTTGTGAGCGAACATTTTGTGGCGAAGGATCCTGTACCGCCTGGCTAACTACAGTTGGGCCAACAGCCGGTGTTGATCCGGAAAGTTTTATTCATTCTAAATATATTATTATCTGGGCATGTAATTCTGTCAGTACCAATCTACATCATTGGCATACTGTCAAAGAAGCACAGAAAAAAGGTGCCAAGGTTGTTGTGATTGACTCTTATGCATCAAAAACTGCAAAAGAAGCAGACTGGCACATCGCACCGAAGCCAGGCACTGATGGTGCTCTGGCCATGGCCATGATCCATACTATTATCGAAGAAGGGCTGGTGGATCAGGATTATGTTGATAACTACACGGTGGGTTATGAAGAATTAGCCGAGCGCGCTAAAACCAGAACACCAGAATGGGCGGAAGAAATAACCGGTGTTCCTGCGGATGATATTCGTACATTGGCAAAAGAGTTTGCAACGACACAACCTGCTGCTATTCGCCTGGGTGTGGCGCTGGAAAGAAACTATGGCGGTGGACAGGCGATACGTGCTGTTACTTGTCTTCCTGCATTAACAGGCGCATGGCGTCATGTTGGTGGTGGTGCATTGCAATTTCCGGTATGGGAGCATCCGTATAAATTTGATGTGATGAGCCGACCTGATTTAATTCCTGAAGGAACCCCTGTTGTGAATATCCTTCAACTTGGTCGTGTACTTACGGATGAATTGAATCTGGCTACGCCAATTAAATCATTAATGTGCTGGAATACCAATCCGGTCACACAATCTCCAGAGACAGACAAGATTATCGAAGGTCTGAAACGTGAAGACCTGTTCATGGTATCGGCGGAACATTTCATCTCCGATACTGCGGCTTATGCTGATATTGTTTTACCAGCATCAATGGGTGCAGAGATGGAAGACATGATCCTGTCATGGGGACATCTCTATCTGACTTACAATGAAAAATGTGTCGAATCTCCTGGTGAAGCGATCCCGAATAATGAGATCTTTCGACGTTTGGCTGCACGCATGGGCTATGAAGAGGAAAACTTCAAATGGTCAGATACAGAGTGCCTTGAAAACTATGTTGACTGGGATTCGCCTGCCTGTGATGGCATCGATCTGGATTATATGAAAGAACATGGTTTTGCCCGACTGACCGTGGGTTTCAGAGATGATCGAGCCCCTCATAAAGAAGGCAACTTCCCCACACCTTCTGGCAAATGTGAGTTTCAACTTCCTGAAGGTGCCGCCAATTTTGTCGCTGGCCCTTTTCGTCAAATGTATGAAGGTTTCCAACCGGGTGAATTGTTAGATCGTTTGCCGGATTATGTGCCAAACAGAGAATCAGCAGAAAACACGCCTGAATTAGCTGCAAAATATCCTCTGAATATTATTTCACCCAAGAGTCATGGCTTTCTGAATTCCTGTTATGCCAATATGGATCACAAGATCAAGGGGCAGGGCGAGCAATTTGTGTTAATCAACA
>JAIVVP010000254.1:0-3029 GCA_049189775.1 Gemmatimonadota bacterium
GGCGTGCGGTGAATACTTTGAGATCAATAACTCAAGTGGCGCTCGCTTGAACGGTTTGGAAACATATCCCAGGACATTAAGGTTTCTTGCCTTGGCAAGATCTTTCGCTACCTCCAGAATTCTCTCGTCTTCAGCACTTAGCAGGATGATACCGCCACTGTAATCTACTTCAGAAAGATGTCTTAGAAATTCTACGCCATTCATTTCAGGCATGTTCAGATCGCTGATGATAATGTCAAACGGATTAGTGCTTGCCCGATATGCTTCCAGTCCAATCTGACCACCCAGACAGGTAGTTATATTACTATAACCCATATTTTCCAGGTGTCTTTGCGCCAGTTCCAGAATGGAAGGCTCATCATCGACGATCATGATGTGAATATCTTTCACAAATATTTTATTTCCATGTTGTTGGTTCCGTAAATCACACACGTTTGTCTTTATCTGGACAAATACGCCGTATGAACGCCAGGACCAAAGACTCGAAGATAAGCAACAACGCCCATCGCTTATGTATTATCAGCAATTATCCTTGGTCGTACTCTATGTTTTATTGCTAGCCTGCGATGTTAACCCATTTTTATATCAATCTGCCATAAAATATATTCAATTTCGTGAACAATTTCATGGAGATTTTCATGCATAAGACCCTGCTTATATCTGAGGGTTCGATCATTAGTAACCCAGACCAAGTTGTACTATAATTCGGCACGTTTTCTGCCTGAGGGGCGCTGCGACGGGTTCTATCCTGCCAGGCTCAGGCAATGTTATTTAAAACCGCGCTCGCTTGAATAGGATAAGCAAGCGAGCAGTTTCATCACTTCTGTCTTCCTTGCTTGCCTGAGAACAAATATATAGAACGATATAGAATAAGGTATGGCAAACAGTACGACAAAACTTGAACAGGCATTAACAGAACGCATCCTGATACTGGATGGTGCCATGGGCACCATGATCCAGTCTTATAAACTGGAAGAAGCAGATTATCGTGGGCAGCGTTTCGCTGACCACCCCTGTGACCTGAAAGGTAATAACGATCTGCTCTCACTAACACGACCAGATATTATCAAGGCCATTCATGGCGCATATTTTGATGCTGGCGCCGATATTGTTGAAACCAACACCTTCAACTCCACTTCCATCGCCATGGCGGATTACCAGCAGGAAGACCTGGTCTATGAGCTAAATAAGGCTGGCGCTGCACTTGCAAGAGAAGTTGCTGATGAATATGGCGGCTTTGTCGCCGGTGTTCTGGGGCCGACAAATCGTACCTGCTCGATATCACCGGACGTGAATAACCCGGGTTTTCGTAATGTCACCTATATGGAACTGGTCGAGGCCTATACCGAGGCCATTCGTGGATTGGTCGATGGTGGCTCTGACTTATTACTGGTGGAAACCATATTCGATACCTTGAATGCCAAGGCGGCGCTGTTTGCCATTCATCAATATTTCGATGAGCATGATGTTTCATTGCCAATCATGATTTCTGGCACGATTACGGACGCGTCAGGCCGTACCCTTACCGGTCAGACGACCGAGGCCTTCTGGAACTCTGTTAGACATGCAAATCCACTATCCGTAGGACTAAATTGTGCCTTAGGTCCCAGTGACTTACGTCAATATATTGAAGAACTTTCTAGCTTTTCACAGGCGCTGATTAGTGCCCATCCTAACGCTGGTTTACCCAATGAATTTGGGGAATATGACCTCGATGCGGAACCCATGGCCGAACACATCAGAGAATGGGCTGAATCCGGCTTTTTGAACATCGTTGGTGGCTGTTGCGGCACAACACCTGCCCATATTGCCGCCATGGCCGCAGTTGTGAAAGATATAAAACCCAGAACCATTCCTGAGATTCCAGTGCATCAAAGGCTGAGTGGACTTGAGCCCTTTAATATCACCCCGGATGTGAATTTTGTGAATGTTGGTGAACGTACCAATGTCGCTGGTTCTCCCCTGTTCCTGCGCCTGGTCAAGGAAGAAGAAGATCTGGATGCCGCCCTGGAAGTCGCACGCCAGCAGGTTGAAAATGGCGCACAGATTATTGATGTCTGTATGGATGAAGGCATGCTTGAATCTGAACAGTTGATGGAAGATTTCCTTAAACTTATCGCCTCAGAACCTGATATTTGTCGTGTCCCCATCATGATCGATTCTTCCAAATGGTCAGTGATTGAAGCCGGTTTGCGCTGTGTCCAGGGTAAATGCGTGGTTAATTCTATTAGCCTCAAGGAAGGTAAAGAGAAATTCATCGAACACGCCAGGCTCGTCCGTCGTTACGGTGCCGCCGTGGTGGTCATGGCCTTTGATGAATCTGGCCAGGCCGATACTACGGATCGCCGTTTTGAGCTATGCAAACGTTCCTACGATATTTTGTTGAATGAAGTTGGATTCCCACCGGAAGATATCATCTTTGATCCGAATATCCTCACCGTCGCCACTGGCATGGAAGAACACAATAATTATGCCGTGTCTTTCTTCGAGGCCACACGACTGATCAAAGAACATTTACCCCATGCACTGGTCAGTGGTGGTCTGAGTAATGTCTCGTTTTCCTTCCGTGGCAATAATCCTGTGCGCGAAGCCATGCACTCGGCATTTCTCTATCATGGCATTCAGGCCGGTATGGATATGGCGATTGTTAATGCCGGACAACTGGGTATCTATGATGACATCCCTAAAGAATTACTCGAATACGTTGAAGATGTCCTGTTAAACAAACGCGATGATGCCACTGATCGTCTGGTGGAATTTGCCGATACCGTCAAAGGTGGAGCCACTAAGGAAAAGAAAGTTGATCTGGAGTGGCGCAAGGGTGATGTTCAGGAACGACTTACTCATGCACTTGTTAAAGGTATTGCAGAATTAAAAAATATTCGTTCCTCTTTTATGTCTGAAGAAGGTAAGCAAGCTATTGACCAGAAAGTTGATGCTTTCATCAAGCAGGGCATCTAACACAGTTTCAAAGGGCGCGTCGGATTGCATGGATTGCGAATTCATTAGGGCAGACTGATCGGATTGAT
>JAIVVP010000255.1:0-2992 GCA_049189775.1 Gemmatimonadota bacterium
CCAGCGCCCACCTTGCAGGTGGCGCAAAAAAAGTCATCATCTCGGCCCCTGGTGGTAATGATGTCGATGCAACGATTGTTTATGGTGTTAACCACAACGTCTTAAAGGCATCAGATACCGTGATTTCCAATGCCTCATGCACAACCAACTGCCTGGCACCGCTGGCCAAAGTGTTACATGAAGGCATCGGCATTGAGAAAGGTGTGATGACAACCATTCATGCCTACACCAATGACCAGGTTCTCACCGACGTCTATCATACCGATCTGCGTCGGGCACGTTCGGCCACCATGTCCATGATCCCGACAACTACAGGGGCTGCAGCGGCTGTTGGTCTGGTGTTACCTGAACTCAATGGCAAACTGGATGGCTACTCCATGCGCGTACCCACCATCAATGTTTCAGTGGTTGATTTATCTTTCTCTGCAGCAAGGGAAACAACAATCGAGGAAATCAATTCCTTGATGAAAACGGCGGCCGACGGTGAGATGAAGGGTGTATTGGCCTATAATGATAAACCACTGGTATCGATTGATTTCAATCATGACCCGGCATCTTCAACTTATGACTCAACGCAGACCAGAGTGTTGGAAGGTAACCTTGTGAAAGTCATTGCCTGGTATGACAACGAGTGGGGCTTTTCCAACCGCATGTTGGATACCACCATTGCATTAATGAACGCGAGCTAAACAACGGTAAATATTGTAAGCAACCCGGCATGACTATTTTGGTGAAAATTGCAGATCTGGACCTGAGCGGAAAGCGGGTACTGATACGTGAGGATTATAATGTCCCGCTAAAAGATGGAGAGGTTGAGGACGATACACGTATCTATGCCAGCTTGTTAACCATAAACAAGCTGCTGGATGCCGGGGCAAAAGTCATGATCATGTCCCACCTGGGGCGCCCAAAAGAGGGGCACCCCGACGAGGCATTCAGCCTGGCACCTGTAGCCAAATGTCTGTCTTCGCTGCTCGATAGAGAAGTGCCGTTGGTAAGAGACTGGCTTGATGGCATCGACATGGACAATAGAGATATCGTTTTATGTGAGAACGTCCGTTTTGAAGTCGGCGAAAAAGCCAACGCAGATGATCTGTCCAGAAAAATGGCAGCCCTGTGTAATGTCTACGTCAATGATGCCTTTGCCACGGCACACAGGGCACAGGCTTCTACTCATGGTGTTGCCAAATACGCACCTATTTCTGCAGCTGGCCCGCTACTTATTACAGAATTAAAAACCTTATCCAAAGCACTCAAAGAACCAGCCAAACCCGTGGTCGCCATTGTTGGCGGTTCCAAGGTTTCTTCCAAGTTAACCATCCTCGCTTCTCTTTCAGAAAAAGTAGATCAACTTATTGTTGGTGGAGGAATTGCCAATACCTTCCTCAAGGCAGCAGGTTTCAATGTTGGTAAATCACTTTATGAAGAAAATCTGGTTGCAGAAGCAAAAAAATTAATGGCTACGGCAAAGGCAAATGGTGCAGAAATACCCTTGCCGATCGATGTAGTTTGCGCAAAAGAATTCAGTGAACATGCTGATGCAAGCATCAAAAGTATCGAGCAGGTTGAAGATGACGATATGATTCTGGATGTTGGCCCTGAAACTATTGCGAAATTCACAGACATACTAGGACAAGCCGCAACTATTGTCTGGAATGGTCCGCTAGGTGTTTTCGAATTCGATCGTTTCAGTGCTGGCACCAGGGCATTGGCTGAAAGTATTGCCATCAGCGATGCTTTTTCTATCGCCGGCGGCGGAGATACCTTGTCCGCCATTTCAAAATTTGGTGTCTCAAACAAGATATCCTATATCTCCACTGGCGGCGGTGCTTTCCTGGAGTTTCTTGAAGGCAAAAAATTACCTGCTGTTGCCATCCTGGAAGAGGCCGCGCGTGCCTGGGCAGCGATGGAAAGAGCCCGCGAATACTAGACAGCTTTTTCAGAATTACTTGAAAACCTGACAATTAATTAACACACAAACCAAGAGGTTAAAACCGTAGTTTAAATGAGAAGAACAAAAATAATCGCAACACTGGGCCCGGCAACGGATGAACCAGGTGTAATGGAAGAACTTTTCAAGGCAGGGGTTGATGTGTTCCGTCTTAACTACTCACACCAGACCCATGCTCATCATGAAAAAAGACTGAATGAGATTCGTGCCTTATCAAAAAAATATACACACGCCGTCGGTATTATGGCCGATCTACAGGGACCAAAGATCCGTATTGAACATTTTGATGGCGGTAAGGTTCAACTTGTTGAAGGTGCAGAATTTGTCATTGATACCGATCTGGACAGAGAGGCGGGTGACGAAAAACACGTTGGTGTAAGTTACAAGAATTTACCCAGGGATGTGCGTGCCGGAGACACCCTGCTGATTGATGACGGGCGTATCGAAATGCGCGTCAAGAAAGTCGGAGAACACGAGGTTAGTTGTGAAGTCATCACCGGTGGTGAACTTTCGAATAACAAGGGCCTTAACCTCCAGGGCGGTGGTCTTTCTGCCAGTGCTCTTACTGACAAAGACATTCGCGATCTGGAACACGCCGTCAGTATCGGTGTAGATTTTGTGGCAGTCTCCTTTCCACGCATTGCCGCTGATATTATCCATACGCGCGGGCTACTTAAACAACTTGGCAGTACTGCACATATTATTGCCAAGATCGAAAGAGCTGAGGCACTTGATGATATCGAGGCTATTATCGAAGCCTCTGATGCCATTATGATTGCCCGTGGCGATCTTGGTGTTGAGATTGGTGATGCCAGCCTGCCACCTGTGCAAAAAAGACTGACCAAGATGGCCAGGGGTATGGATCGCGCCGTCATTATTGCAACACAGATGATGGAATCCATGATTGAACACCAGATACCGACACGTGCTGAGGTTTTTGATGTCGCCAATGCTGTGATTGATGGTGCAGATGCCGTAATGTTGTCCGCGGAAACCAGTGTTGGACATTTTCCAGCCAAGGCGGTTGCCTCAATGTCTAAT
>JAIVVP010000256.1:0-2973 GCA_049189775.1 Gemmatimonadota bacterium
CCCATGAACCAAAAACCAGGCATCAAAAACAAGAAGTTATGAAGCACAGAACGTCGTTCTCGCGGCTTTTTAAAAAAACGACATAATTGGCAGATAATATTATCTGTACAAATCTTAACCGGACGTTTGCCTACAAAGCAATGACGATTAATTGCATGGTGGGAGCTACGCAGTTCATCAACACTTATGTCCTTACCCACGGTGACATTGGCAATCAGATTAAACTCAGGAGATTGTGCAATCTTGTCGTAAAGCAAGATCGCCTGTTTTAGTTTTGGATGATCAGGTGCAACACCACTTCTTACCAGGCCAAAAGGAGAGGGCAGACGCTCCAATACATCAACCTTGACATTAACATCAGATTTGATGAGTGCCTCTGCTGCATAAAACCCACTTGGACCGCTACCAACGATGGCAACACGCAAAGGATTATTTTCACTGCCGAGTTGGGCCATTAAAACTATCTCCCCCGAAAATTAATGTGTAATGAAAATTATGTGTTAGTGAATCATTAAAATCCAAGTTCTGTCTTACGTTCCTCAGCACCGGGCAATGGATCCATTTGTTCATCACAAACAGGTAGATCAGGTGCTTTTTCAGCATTGATGGCAATCCATTTTTCCTGGTCTTTAGGAATATCATCATCCTCAAAGATTGCCTGTACGGGACATTCAGGAATACAGGCACTGCAATCAATGCAGACATCAGGATCGATATACAACATTTCATCATCATAATGAAAACAGGCGACAGGACAGACAGTGACACAATCTGTGAAACGACAGGATACACAATTATCAGTTACTATAGTTGTCATAATATTTACCTCCCCAAAGGTTTATATTAATTTGGAAGAAATGTTATTAGTTTGCATATAAAAGAATTTCACCCTTGTTTAACTCAATGGCATCACCAATCCAGCGTTTATAGTTGCCATTTATTTGTGCGTCAGAAACTTCCAGGCCGAGGTTTCTGATATAAGATAAATATAATCGTAAGTAAGTCGGGTTATAGGTGCAGGCATAGCTAAATGTTGGAATCATTGGCGCATCATGCATTGATAATATTGTGCCTCGCTTCATACTGGCACCATTACGGATACCCATTTCACCCAATACAATAATCGTCCCGGCGAGCATATTGACACCGGTAAAATCACCAGTGTTGCCGCCAATGGCAATCAAGCCACCACGCATCGCATTGCCTGTTTCATTTTTTACATTACCATGAACAATTATTTCACCACCCTGCATGCCGATGGCACTACCCCGATAGCCACTACCAACCAGATGTCCAGCATTACCCTTGATAGTAACTCTGCCCCCCATCATTTCCGGGGCAACCCAGTCATGCGCATTGCCTTCAACAATGATCTCACCACCACTCATGCAGGCTCCCAGGTGTTGCCCAACATTGCCTTCTATGATCATCTTGCCTGTGGTCATTTCAGAACCAAGGTGTTTAACATTGGCTAGATCACCTTCGATATGTATTTCACCATTACACTGTCCCTTCACGGTAAAAAATTCTCCAAGTGCAACCTGGTCATTACCATGAAAGACAGTCAAGGCAGCGATGGCAGCTTCATTCACACCATTTAATTTATCGGGACAGATAACATCTGCCTCCAGTGGCACGTCAGGTTTTGTATGTAATGAAAGTTTTAAACTCATGAGCCCTGGCTTGCCTCGAGAATTTTGTGCAAATGCAGATGGTATTGGCCTAAATCGCCGCCATAATTACCTGCAGATAATTGTTTGATACCCGGTTTTGCCGCGGCATGTAATCCAACACGCATGGCATCGGCAACAGCCTCTTCATTCAGACCATCGATGACAATTTCAAGCACGCAATTTACACCTTCTGGTACAAGAGATTCACTGGTCACGGCACGCAGAGTCGGGCAATAGGCATCATTGCTTGATGCAATCAATGCCTTGTACTTTGATCCGACCTTACTACCACTGCGTACGACGCCATTCGGGAATGGGAGAATGATGCCATCAATTTCGCGCATGGCCTTTGTCGCTGCCGTTGCTGCCCTCAAAGTCGTTTTTTGATCTTTACCTAAAATCAGAATATTGCCACCGCCAACGGCATCCTGGATACCGAAACGTTCATCAACGACAAATTCGCCATCCATGACCGGGATACGCCATAGTCGTTGTTCTCCCAGTACCTTGCTGCTTTGATGCCCATCACCGAAGTAACGTAGCTGTCCACCAACAATGGCTGTTGCATCGGATTCAAGGCCATTAAAACAGGCTGTTGTCGGGCAGGTCATGACACATTGACCAATGCGTTCCATCAGTCTTTTTCCCAGGCCATCGGCATCCATCGCAAACATCAAGACGCTAACACCCGGCCTGTTATCCGGTGTCTCATCTGTTGATAATTCTTTTTCTATGCCCGCTTCGCATTTACATCCGATCACCGAGGTTGCAAAGCCAGTGATGGATTGTGCTGCTGCCATTGCCCATTGCTTTGATTCAGCAGTAATGATGATCCGACTACCACACATCTTGAATGCTTCAGCAAAGGTATCAATGATTTCAGTAGACTTGATTTTCATACATATTCGCTAGTCATTTATTCATTAGTCGTTGCTATGATCTCATGATCGTGTAAATAACTATCGGCAACCGCATAGTTATCAAATTCAATGGAATAATAATTTTCGAAGAAAGGCTGAACCACCTCTTCTATCTTTGCGTCGTACTCCGGTGTGATATGCAGCAGCTTGCCAATATGGTCACCTACAAATTCATGATCGGCAATAATAGACTTACCGGACTTGATCACATAACGTGGGGCATTAAACATCATTTCCTTGTCATCCATTTCATCATAAATCGTGATGTCTGCATCTGCCCCTGGTCCAAGGTGCCCCTTGTTTTTCAGACCTAATGCCTTGGCAGGCCCGGCCCGCGTAATGATGGCAATCTCATTCAATGTGTATTCGCGATCCAGATC
>JAIVVP010000257.1:0-2917 GCA_049189775.1 Gemmatimonadota bacterium
CGCGACCGAATCCAGGCTGAAGAATGCGCACTGGCAAAGGAAAGGTCAGATCCCGGAGGTAATTTCGGCTCGCCTGTTTCATCAATCCGTAGCTCTGGCATTGGCTAATTTTCCTGAAATAGAGACATTTCTCATGAGTCCCGGTCAAGTAACGGCCCACTATCGCGGTCGCAAATATACGACACAACCTTTTCGATTTTCTGACGAACTTTCCTTACCGCGATTCTGGACCAACTTCTCAGGGCAGGATTATATTTACGGTTAGCGGATGCCTCAATGGCATCCAGCAACCCCATGATGACCTGACGGTTGATTTCATTGAGCCATTCAAAGCTTTCCAGCGAATCGCCCCGTGAGATTTGTTGATCCAGCTTCATCAACATTTCTGCTGTATAGGTTTTCCTCTCGATCTCCCAGCCTTTGTGTGTATAAATCAGCATCGGCAGACGGTAATCGTATTCGATGGCCAGGTAACCGTTGATGATCAGCCAATCTATCCGCGCGGTAATGAGTTCGAGGCTCAAATCACCCAGAGCACCGAAAACAGGTGATTGATCAAGGCCAAGTTCAAGCAACTTCTTGATTCTTGAGCCCTTCAGAATTCTGGACAGCAGATTACGGCCGCCAGTGCCAATCAAGTCATCCGCACCACGCAGGATCAGAGCAATTTCAGAATCGGAAAGTTGCGTTATGCCCTTGCTGTTCAGTGATACCGGAACCCGACGTACTTTTCTACTCATTCAGTAACATCCTCAAAACTTATATTATTATGTCCATACCATCGTAGGAAACTTCGATGCCGGCATCGTTTAATACCTTGCGCTCATCAGATTCTTCATCGAGGATTGGATTCGTGTTATTGATATGGATCAGGATCTTTCTAGGTTTCTCTAGTGAACTCAATGTATCTTTAATACCACCTTTACTTGATTGATCCAGGTGCCCCATCTCACTGGCCAGTTTATCACTGATGCCATGCCGAGACATTTCATCATTGGTCCAGACAGTACCATCAACCAGTACCACATCGGCATTCTGCATATATTCGTAAACATGATCTTCTATCTCACCTAAACCGGGTGCGTAGAAAAGATTTTTACCTGTAGAAGTGTCTTCTACTTTAAAACCAATATTATCGCCTGCAACAGGATTTCCCCGGTGAGGGGAATAGGGTGGTGCTTCACTTTTTAATGGTACGGCAGTAAAAACCAGATTGTCTGCCTTTGGAATAGTAAAAGTGGATTGATCGGTACTGACCTCATGCCAGTTGACGCCCCGGAAATGACTCAGAATATTAAAAATTGGGTAACCTGAAGTCATATCTTCGTGCACAGCCGCTGTGCAATATACATCCCAGGGCTTGTCATGTTCCCTGAGGATGATCATTCCTGTGGTATGGTCAATCTGACCATCACAAAGCACAATAGAACAGATGCCAGTGTCCCTTACCTGGCGAGCTGGTTGAAGAGGAGGAAAAGATTCTATTTGTGCGCGAATATCAGGAGAAGCATTAAACAGGACCCAGTCCGTACCGTTACCACTAATCGTGATAGAGGATTGAGTCCGTGCAGAACTTTTTATAGTTCCTTTTCTAAGGCGGGCGCAATTATCACAATTACAATTCCATTGTGGAAAGCCACCACCGGCACCAGTGCCTAATAAATGTATATGCATAAGTATTTATCTTGATTCAAAAGTTACTCTCTTCGAGAGCGAATATCGTGCCACTTTAATCAAAGTGACCTTAAAGTGTATATTTATTCGAGAATATTATTAAATTAATAGTTAAAACAAATAGATAATAAATAGTTACAATATTAATTCTAGAAATATTTAATGCCTTGTTTGAAAATTATAGCCTAAAACAGGCTGGTAAAGACCGATGTTATTGGTTGAAATGAACCAATTTAGGCAAGTTTAATCAGACGACCTCAACGTATAATAAAAATCATGAGCGAAGAACAGGAACAAATTCTTTTTTTGACCGGGAAACTGGCTGAAAAACGGCTGCACAAGATACTCGAGAGCATGCAACCGACCGATTTTAGCTACCAGGTCGAAAATATCGGCGTGAATGTTGCTGCATTAATGACGGCAAAGATGATAAAACGTCGGCTAACCATGCTGGATACTCCAGACAGGGTCATCGTTCCAGGTCTATGCCGTGGAGATTTGCCAGCAATTAGTGAATATTTCGATGTGCCTTTTATCCACGGACCCATTGATCTCAAAGATATGCCTGTATTTTTTGGACATGATTGCAAGGTACCCGATTTAAGTCAGCATAATGTCCTGATATTTGCTGAAATCGTTGATGCACCCAATATTACCGTTGAAGATATTGTTACTCGTGCAAGAAAATATCAACGCGATGGTGCAAATGTTATTGATATCGGTTGCCTGCCAGACACGCCGTTTCCTCATCTTGAAGAAAGTGTTGAAGCCTTGCATGAAGCCGGTCTTAAGGTCAGTGTTGATTCATTGGAAGATAATGACCTTTTACGAGGTGGGCGGGCAGGTGCAGATTATTTACTGAGTCTCAGTGAGAGTACGCTGTGGATTGCCGATGAAGTGTCTTCTATCCCTGTATTAATTCCTGATAAACATGGCGATATGGACTCCATGTATCGTGTTATAGAAAAGTTTGCTGAAAAGGGCCGGCCCTTTTTTGCAGACTGTATTCTCGATCCGATACATTTTGGTTTTACAGAATCTCTAGTGCGTTATCGTGACCTCAGGCAACAATGTCCTGATATCGAAATTATGATGGGCATAGGTAATTTAACTGAACTGACAGAGGCAGATACCACCGGGATTAACGCAATCTTATTTGGAATAATTTCCGAATTAGGATTAAACGCAATTTTGGCAACAGAGGTAAGCCCACATGCCCGTGCCGCAGTCAGAGAAGCAGATT
>JAIVVP010000258.1:0-2915 GCA_049189775.1 Gemmatimonadota bacterium
GTAGGTCGGGATTACCGAATCCCAGATCGATCACATCCTTGCCTTCCCTTCGTGCCTCGATCTTGAGCGAATCAATGATCGTGAACACGTAGGGGGGTAGGCCGTTGATCCGACGAAATTCCATCCGTCGAGGCTACTCAGACGAACGCGTGAACCTCGATGGTTTTGACAGCGTCGTCCTCCTGGTTCGCCGCCCACTCCGACAAGCCGGGAGTGTCACCCACCACGATCGCCTGGACATCCTCGGGCAGATCGAGCAGGGCGTCGAGGACATCGACCGACTTGTGAGGCAGACATATCAACCTGGAAGCGGAAGTTAACTCTTCCTTTCTTCCATCACGCATTCATAGGCAGCCCTGATTTCCTGGGTTTTTTGTGTGGCTATTTTCATCATTTCTTCAGGCAGACCTTTGGAGATAAGTTTATCCGGATGATGTTGGCTGATGAGCTTTCGATAAGCGCGTTTTACTTCACTGTCATTGGTATCGGGATTAATATTGAGGATGGCATAAGCATCATCCAGTTGCATTTTTCCTGATTGCCCACCGCGTCCAGATTTCTGGTGATGTGCCTCAGCAGAGATCGCAGCGAGAATACTATTCAGCTCATACTCAGAGAAGCCAATGAGGCGACAGATTTTTTCCAAAAGCTTTTTCTCTGCCGGGTGTAAAACACCATCCGCGTATGCGGCAGAACATTGAATCTCGACAAAGACTCTTTTTATGTCCTTCGATAAACCGAGTTCAGATTTTAATTGGGCCAGGACATCTTCAAGTGGGAAACCATCCTTCTTGCCTTCATTGAATAGTGCAATAGCAGCATCCTTTTGCTCAGGCGATAATGACATTTGCGACATGACCATTCTGGCTGCGCTGATTTCATCGGGTGTAACGCGACCATCTGCCTTGCAGATATGCCCCATTACTGAAAACGTTGCGGTAAAAAATGCTGCTTGTGAACGATTTTGCCGTCCGATAAACGGAGTGGGGCGCTGTGTTGAATCATCCTTATCGAAATTATGCCCCAATGCTACACCAAGCAGGGCACCGATTGGTCCGCCCAAAGCAAAGCCAACATAACCACCAATTAATTTACCCCACCAGCTCATTTCCTATTTCCTGTATTTCTCAACTGGCTGGTTCTCTCATAGTGACAAACTCTTCTGCTGTTGTGGGATGGATACCGATAGTTTTGTCGAAATCAGACTTGCTTGCTCCAGCCTTCATGGCAATGCCTATGCCCTGCATGATTTCACCAGCCTCTGGCCCGACCATATGCACACCAATAACTCGATCTGTTGCTTTATCAACAATCAGTTTCATGAAGGTTTTCTCATCTGCACCAGATAATGTATGTTTCATAGGCGTGAAAGAAGATTTATAGATATCAACCTGATCGTATTTATCCCTTGCTTCTTCTTCGGTGAGTCCAACAGTTCCTATATTTGGTTGGCTGAATACGCAGGTAGGAATATTTTCATAATCAACTGGTGCGGTTTCATTATTGTATAGACGTCTTGCCAGAAACATCCCCTCGGCCAATGCCACGGGTGTTAAATTGACACGATTGGTGACATCACCTACTGCATAAATTGAAGGTATATTTGTTTGATATTCATCATTAACGATAATGGCAGCAGCCTTGTCGAGCTTGATTCCCAGTGTTTCGATTCCTATGCCTTCAGTCTTTGGTTTCCTGCCCGTGGCATACAAGATTTGATCAGCAGTCAGGGTTGAACCATCTGTTAATGTTGCCAGTAATTGATTATCTGTTTTCTCAATGGAATCAATATTGGTTTCAAATTTAAGTTTAATGCCTTTCTTCCGCATTTCTTCGGCCAGAAATTTGCGAACATCCTCATCGAAACCTCTCAGGAATAATGGGCCGCGATAAAGCAGTGTCGTATCTACCCCAAGCCCATTAAAAATTCCTGCAAACTCAACGGCAATGTATCCGCCACCAGCAATGACGACTTTTTCGGGGAGTTTTTCCAGAAAAAACACTTCATTAGACGAAATGACATGTTCTTTTCCGGGAATGTCTGGAATGCTTGGCCAGCCACCGGTGGCTATCAAAATGCGCTCGGCAGAATAGTTTTTGCCATTGACAGCCACGGTATGCTCATCAACAAGAGTTCCATGTCCATCGATCAGTTCAACTCCGGCACTGCTCAGTATTTTTTCATAAACACCATTAAGCCGTTCTATCTCTGTATTTTTATTCTTAATCAGTTGTTGCCAGTTAAATTCTGTCGAACCGACCTTCCAGCCAAAGCCCCTGGCATTTTCAAAGTCTTCAGAAAAGTGTGAAGCATAGACCAGTAATTTTTTTGGGACGCAACCGACATTGACGCAGGTGCCTCCCAGATATCTATCTTCTGTAATGGCAACTCTGGCACCAAAACTGGAGGCCATACGCGCAGCGCGTACGCCACCGGAGCCAGCCCCAATAACGAACAGGTCATAGTCAAATTTATCCATATATCAATGCTCAGTGATTATCTAGAAATAATTTTAATAGGTATATAAGTTAGTTTTTTTATATAATGGGGGCCAACACTCATGATCCAAAAACAGACCGAGCCAAAAATCGAAAATCTATTTCACCCTCAGGAAGATATTAACACCAGTGACTACTAAAGACGAAAGTGGAAAATTAATGCGTTGGGCGACCTATGCGTCGGTTGCCGTAGCGTTCGTCCTGATTATTATCAAGATGATTGCCTATGTGTTCACTGGGTCTGTGGCGATTCTTTCCAGTTTGATTGACTCATTTCTGGATTTAATTGCATCCGGAATAAATTTGTTTGCAGTCAAACATGCGCTGGTACCGGCAGATCATGACCATCGTTATGGTCATGGTAAGGCAGAAGCGATTGCCGGTCTGGTTCAAGCAGCTTTCATTACAGGCTCATC
>JAIVVP010000259.1:0-2915 GCA_049189775.1 Gemmatimonadota bacterium
GTCTCCAAGGAGCTTTGCAGCGTCTTCTTCCAAACAAATGGATTGTACACCAATTTTCTTATCATCAACATCGATATGTCCACCTTGTGAAATTAACATAGTTCGCTGAAAACCTGTAGTGTTTGAACCATCAATTACAGTTTTTCTCATTGGATATATTTCACTAAAAATATTTGATTTTAGAGAAGAAGATATAACCAAAGCAAGATCTTTTGCATCTTTATCTAAATTATGTGGTGGTTCTTCATCTTTTTCTACAAGACAACTACTTTGTGGATTTGAATAATACATTATTGTTTTTGATTTTGATTTTTCAAATAAAGCTGCAGGATCATATTCTCCTAATTCACTTTTTACTGCACGTAGATTTCTTTGAAATTTATTTGTATATTCATCAGATTCAATCGCAGCTATGCCGATTTCATCATCAGTCAGATAACAACCCGGATCCTCTGACCAGAGATCACCAGTTAATTGCATTGCACGTATACGAGTATTACCGCCACATATGTCGAAGAAACTGCAGTCATGACAGCGTCCTGAAATATTGCGTGGATTACTTTTTAATTCCTTCATGACGGGATCGCTGGTGTCCATCCAGATCTCGGAGAAAGGCCGCTGTTTGACATTACCAAGGCTATAATGCCACCAGTAGGTGTCAGGATGCACATCTCCCAGATTATCTATATTAGCGACATTAACACCAGAACTGTTGCCACCCCATTGTTGTAGCCTGGCTTTTATATGCTCTGCCATTTCAGGATGGTTTTTTTCTACCCAGTGAAGCAGGTAAACACCATCGGCATCATTATTGCCGGATACGTATTCAATCTTGTTGCCTTCCTGAATATCCTGCCAGCAGGTTTCAAAGATCAGATCGAGTGCATCCCTGGTCATCTGAAAGGTTGCATCGTCCTTTCTGTTTCTATTCCCTCTGCCTGCATAGTTAAGATGCGACAGATAAAATTTGTCTATTTTTTCATCACGCATCAGCTTTATTAATGCGGGCAAATCCTTTGCGTTGTCCTGTGTCAGGGTAAACCTGAGACCAATCTTCAGATCTGCGTCACGACACAGGCGGGCAGCATGTAATGAGGCGTCAAATGCACCCTGTTTACGGCGAAACGTATCATGAGTATCCTTCAGTCCATCGAGACTGATACCCACATAATCATAATCCATTTCTACAATTCGACTGATGTTCTCCTCATTGATAAGCGTACCATTTGTTGATAAGCCTACATAAAAGCCCATGTCCTTGGCTCTCCTGGAGATCTCGAATATATCCGGGTGTAATAGAGGTTCTCCTCCAGACAGGATCAATACCGGTACATGAAAGGCCTTGAGATCATCCATGACATTAAAAATCTCATCAGTACCGAGTTCATTTGGAAAATTGTGATCAGCCGAAATAGAGTAGCAATGCTTACAGGTCAGGTTACACCGACGGATCAGGTTCCAGATAACAACAGGTCCCGGGGGTTTCCTTGCAGGACCAATCGGCGTTGGATTATTAACTTCCTCCATATACTGTCTGATACGAAACATATTCTTTAACCTTGTTGCGAATTTTGTTGCGAATTTCCAATCCGCATTCCCGTTTTTTTCAATATACGTGTACTGTATAAAACAGTATGTTGCCTGTTAGCATCACCCAGAATATTTGCAATTTCCTTGATGTAATTATCTGTAGTTTCCCGATCATGTGCATGAACCATCGCAAACAGATTATATGGCCAGTCAGGCAAGTGACGTGGGCGATGGTAGCAATGACTGACAAAATCCAGGGCCCCTATTTTATGACCAAATTCGTTTATTTTTTCATCTGCCACATCCCAGACAGTCATGCCATTGGCACGATAACCCAGTCGATAATGATTAGGTACAACTCCAATCCTTCTTATAATACCCTGTTCTTGCATATTACTGATTTTTTTCATAACAAGTTCCGGATCAAGATCGAGTTGAGCCGCAATCGTATGATATGGATTAAGCGTAACAGGTAACCCGGCCTGAGTTGCCTCTATGATGGTTCGATCTATTTGATCCAGTACAGGATTGATTGTGTCAGGCATCAAATTTTAATCCAACAAAATATTCATCAAGCTTTGGCATATCATATGTCGGATAGCCTGTTTGTTTTTCAATATCTTTAAGTATATTTTTCAATTGCGCCTTGTTTTCCGCTGCCAGAACAAACCAGACATTAAATTCATGTTCACGTTCGTAATTATGTGCAACTTCAGGATATGTATTAATTTTCTTAACCACTTGCTCAAGATCCTGTTCAGGGATGCTCATGGCAACCAGGCAATAAACACCGCCAAGCATTTCAATATTATACATTGGCCCAAACCGGCTTAAAGTCCCGTCATCAAGTAATGACTGAACACGCTGCAACAATTCTTTTTCTTCCATGTCTAACTGCTCAGCCAACCTGGCAAAAGGCCTTTCACACACAGGAAAGTTGTCCTGTAGATGATTAATAATTTTTCGATCTACCTCATGCATTTATTTACATCCAGCATGCGACATATAGTTTGCAGCACGTTGTTTAAATCTTCGTTTGCTGAATAATACTTCACGTGGAAAGCCATGCCAGTTGTGTTCACTGACCATTTTCTCCAGCAGCTGCATGACATTGATACGCGACTTGCCATGGATCATGCAATACAGATTGTAACGCCATTCAGGTAACTGCCGTGAACGTCTGTAACAGAGTGTAATAAACGGGTAGGGTTTGATCTGATGTGCTATCTCATGCACCTGTTCGTCAGGGACATCCCAGACGACCATGGCATTTTCCTGATAGCCCAATTCGTGATGACGCACGACAACCCCAAAGCGTTTGATCAAGCCTTTATCCAATAGATTTGAAATCCTTGTGATAATTTCTTCTTCGGTAATTCCAAGCT
>JAIVVP010000260.1:0-2909 GCA_049189775.1 Gemmatimonadota bacterium
GGGAAGTTCATTGACAGTGTTCTCTATCCACTTTTCTACTTCAGCCATGATTTCAGCTGCGGTTTTGCCATTGGGATCAATGGCAGGACCAATGACCATCTGTATGACTCCAGATTTTTTGGCGATACTGTTTCTTGGCCAGAAATAACCGGCATTATGTGCAACAGGGATAATCATGGCGCCTGATTTTTCAGCCAACATACCGCCGCCGGGTAAATATTTTTTTGATTGTCCCGGGGCAACGCGTGTACCTTCCGGGAAGATGACAACCCATAGGCCTTCTGCCAGGCGATCGCAACCCTGTTTCACAATTTGTCTGAAAGATTTAATCGCAGAGCCTCGATCAATGGCAATCGGTTGCATGGAGGCCAGCCCCCAGCCATAAATGGGTAGCCACAATAATTCACGTTTCAATATCCAGACCTGTGCTGGAAAGATTAATTGTATTGCCAGTGTTTCCCACGCCGATTGATGTTTGCTCATGATGATTGAAGCTTCAGCGGGAATGTTATCCAGGCCTTCTATAGTGTGTGTTAGATTACAGGTGACCTTTAACCACCATAAATTAAAGACAGTCCAGCGGGTGGCAAAATAATAGCGCGTGGTAAAAGGCAATGGGTAAATAAGCAGGCAAAAGGGCACGATTAAAATCGTCGAGGAGATCAGGCCCACGTAAAAAAGTAATGATCTAAGCAGCATTTAGTGCACCGCTATTAATTCTGGGTGAAATATTATTGAGATTCAAAATGTTCAAGAGTAAGGCACTGAGTGATCATAATAGTTGTTCTATTGTGATTGCTTAGTAACGTGGCTATTGGATATTTTGGGCTCAATAGGTTTATACATGAGTTGATAGTGGTGCACATAATAATTTGTCTACAAATTCGGCCAGATCCGTATATACAGGGACATCCACGGGAACAGCGCCGCTATCATCCAGTACGGCACCATTGCCAGTCCTGACTAATACCGGTTTTGCACCTGCGGCCTGTGCGGCTTCGAGATCACGTTGACTGTCGCCGACAAAATAAACTTCTTTCAGAGAAATACGTAGTCTGTTGGCGATATCGAACAACATGCCGGGTTTTGGTTTACGACAGTCGCAACCCTCTCGTGGCCCATGGGGACAGAAAACAATGGCCTCAATTGAACCACCGAATTGCGCCAGATGCGTTATCATTTTTTGATGAATATCATTGAGCTCATTGATGGTGAATTTTCTGCGTGAAATACCAGACTGGTTGCTGGCGACGACGATGCGATAACCATTTTGGGAAAGTCTTGATATTGCTTCCAGGCTACCGGGAATAGGCAGCCATTCATCAGCTGATTTAATATAATCAGCTGAGTCATAATTGATAACACCATCTCGATCAAGAATGATTAATGGCATAAGCCTGTGATCCTCTCGTTCTGAAAGTTACCCGAATTGTAAGCCAGTCCAGTAAAGTCTAGCCAGTAAAATCAACTAGTTTTGAAGTCTGGATATATCGGCTGTCTTCAGGAACAGGTTACTGAGCTGGTTTAATAATGCAAGCCGATTGTTTTTGACAGCTTCATCCTCACACATGACCATGACATCATCGAAGAATGTGTCAACATCATCCCTGAGCCCGGCAAGTTCACTGAGCGCGCGCTCATATTCACTGTTGTCTAATAGCGGGTTTACTTTTTCCTTTATCGAGGTAAGTGCCTTAGCCAGTTTTTGTTCGGCATCCTCCTGCAGCAAATCAACATTAAAATCATTATTATCCTGCTTATCTGCCTGCTTAAGGATATTGCCAATACGCTTATTGGCAGCTGCCAGGCTTTCTGCTTCTGGTAGTTTTCTGAATTGAACAACGGCATTGAGTCGTCGATGGAAATCATAAGGCTGCACAGGTTTACGCATTAACACGGCTTCAAAATTATCTGCAGAGATCCCCTGATCGATATAATATCTTCTCAGGCGTTCCATCATGAAATCAAAAACCTGCGATGCCAGTTCATCGTTTGTTAATTTATCGTCATAATTTCCTACAGCTTTATTCAGGCAAGCCTGCAGATCCAGTTCAAGCTGAGCTTCGATCATGATACGTAATACACCCAGGGCCGCACGGCGTAGTGCAAACGGATCCTTATCGCCCGTTGGTGCTTTACCTATGGCAAAGATGCCAACCAGCGTATCAAGTTTGTCTGCAATTGAAATTATCTGGCCGGTCTTGCTTTGTGGTATTTGATCCCCCGCAAAGCGAGGCATGTATTGTTCATCAAGTGCTATAGCAACTTCTGTCTCTTCACCGTTATTGATGGCGTAGTAGCGTCCAATGACACCCTGTAGTTCTGGTAATTCCCCAACCATGTCGGTGAGTAGATCACATTTACTCAAGCTTGCCGCCCGTGCTGCAAGTTTTGCATTTGCTCCCAGCAATTCGGCTATATAGATCGCAAGTGATGTGATGCGCTCTGATTTGTCAGCGAGACTCCCAAGTTTTTGCTGGAAAACAACATCTGCTAATTTCGGGGCCAGGTCAGCAAGTGTTGTTTCATTATCTCGTTGCCAGAAAAACTCGGCATCGCTGAGTCTGGGTGCGATCACGCGTTGATTACCAAGTCTTATGACATCAGGTGACTTGCTTTCAATGTTGGTGACGGCAATGAAACAGGGAAGTAAATTATTTTTCTTATCGACGACAGGAAAATATTTTTGATGACCCTGCATGGTGGCAATTAAAACTTCATTCGGTAAGCCAAGATATTTCTCATCGAATACGCCTGAGAACACAACAGGCCACTCCACCAATGCAGTGACTTCATCAAGCAAGTTCTCATCAACCACTGCCTGTCCATTTACTTCTTTCGCAACTTTATCGACGGCCTCTTTGATCATTGTTTTGCGCCGGTTAAAATCAGCGATAACCTTGCCGGGT
>JAIVVP010000261.1:0-2892 GCA_049189775.1 Gemmatimonadota bacterium
ATGTATTCTACAGGCGCAACTATGAACATTGAGCCAGTGCCCATTCGATATGCTCTCTAACTAACTCTGATGCATGTGACCTTTTCTCTTCAAGCACACGAGTAATATTTTTGGTCATTGTTTCATCAAGGACTTTGTTCTCAATTAAATTACGCATCAAATTACCCAGGGCAATAGCAATATTTCTCAACCAGGCTTCGTAACTGATGCGCCGTATTGCAGAGCCTTCCGTTTTTTTCAGGAATTCTTCTTCCGTCCAGCCAAACAAATCTATCAGTGTCGATGAGTCCAGACTATTTCTAATGGTGAAATCTTTTTCTTTTGTATTAATTGAAAATTTATTCCATGGGCAGATAAGCTGGCAATCATCACAACCATAGATCCGGTTGCCTATGTCTTTTCTGAATTCGTCAGGAATTGATTCACGTAATTCAATGGTCAAATAGGAAATACATCGTCTGGCATCGACCCTATAGGGTTCGACAATGGCTTGCGTAGGGCAAATATCAATACAAGCAGTACACGATCCACAATGATCTGTGATAAATGGTTCATCCACGGGTAACGGCAGGTCTGTATATATCTCCCCCAGGAAAAACCATGAGCCTGCCTTTGGATTAATTAAATTTGTATGTTTACCAATCCAGCCCAGTCCTGAGTTCCTGGCAATAGCTTTTTCCAGAACTGGTGCGCTATCAGTAAAGGCACGGTAACCAAATTCACCTGTGACCTTTGAGATCTTTTCTGCGAGTTTTTGCAATCGCTTGCGAATAATTTTGTGATAGTCACGGCCAGTGGCATAGCGCGAGATATAAGCCTGTTGCGGATCGTTTAATATAGCATCCGGATCCTCGCCATCTTCAGGCATATAATCCATCCGTACAGAAATAACCCTGATGGTCCCCGGGATTAATTCGGCAGGACGAGAGCGCTTGCTTCCATGCTGTTGCATATAATCCATTTCACCATGCATGGCTTGACTCAGCCATTTGAGCAAATATTTTTCATCTTTTGCCAGATCGGTATCGCTAACCCCGACTTGTTGAAAACCGAGCTCAAGCCCCCAGACTTTAATCTGCCCGGCCAGACTGTTGTAGTCTATGTCGTCTACAGGTTTATTCATTGCAAAATCCAATGTTCACAAGGATTACAATCGAGATGATATTAATATACAGAATACAGTGATCAAGATAACATTGGACAGGTAATATCAGGTAATATTTAAATCTATGTTTGAATACATAAACTCATGGTATCGCAGATACTTCACTGATCCGCAGGCGGCATTACTGGTCGTTTTACTGGTCGTTGCTTTTGTAATTGTATTTACCATGGGACAAATGCTGGCACCGCTGATTGCGGCGATCATCATCGCCTATCTGCTTGAAGGACCAGCGCAAAAAATCCAGAAAAAGACCGGCTCAAGATCATTGTCTGTCTATATTGTCTTCTTTCTATTTATGACTTTTCTATGTTTTTTGTTAATTGGACTATTGCCTATCTTATCCAGGCAATTAAGCCAGTTCTTACAGGAAGTCCCTTATATGATCGCCAACGGTCAGGAGCTTCTGCTGAAACTGCCTGAAAAATATCCTGAAATTATTTCTGAATCTGCCGTTCGCGAAGTGATATCTGCGATCAAGGGTGGTATCAGTGACCTGGGGCAAAATGTATTGTCGATTTCGCTGGCATCAATACCTGCCATTATTACCGTGTTGGTATATCTGATCCTCGTACCAGTTATGATCTTCTTCTTTCTGAAAGATAAAGAGATCATTATTTCATGGTTAACACGCTTTTTACCGGCTGATCGAAGTCTTATTACAGAAATCTGGCACGAGATGGATGGACAGATTGGTAACTACGTACGCGGTAAAGCCAACGAAATTCTCATTGTTTTCGCTGTGTCATTCGTATTGTTTACTTTAATGGATCTCAATTATGCATCCTTGCTGGCACTGGTGGTGGGACTGTCTGTTTTGATTCCTTATATTGGTGCCGCCGTGGTGACATTACCTGTGGCACTGGTTGGGTATTTTCAGTGGGGCCTGGATAGTCATTTCATGTGGTTAATGATTAGTTACATGATCCTGCAATTCCTGGATGGTAATATCCTGGTGCCGGTGCTGTTTTCAGATGCCGTCAATCTTCATCCCATCGCTATCATCGTGGCGATATTGGTGTTCGGTGGCCTATGGGGGTTCTGGGGCGTGTTTTTTGCGATTCCACTGGCGACCCTGGTCAAGGCCTTGATTAATATCTGGCCAACGACTGCGGATTATTTACATGAATCCTCTGAGAGTACTACTGCTGAGGTTTGATTAAGATTTTATATTTGTTCTCATTAGGCCCATTATTCCCGTAGAAAAGGGAATCTATTAACACTCAATCGTCATACTGGCGCATGCCAGTATCCAGTCAATATTAAGCGTCTTCATTCTTCTTGAGTGTAGGTTTCACTCGGTACTTCCCTGTACCTCGCCTACGGCGACATGCTGTCGTGCAAATCGTCTATCCTGACGATTTGTCGCCTTTGAACGGCGAGGCGCTACTCATCAAAATAAATTCAGTAAGACATCAACGGGAATAAAAACAACCAGACACAATCCAATGCTCTATAAACATAAATTCAGGGAGCTTTTTAACTTATTGAATTGATTAAAAAATAAGGCGCATTTTTAGTTATATGTCATCTATAGAGACAGGAACAATTTGTATAATGAAATCAGCAAAAGGAGCGTACTTGATAATGAGGAGCCAAAGGCATATTGTTACCTAACATTTTGATTAAAAGGAGGTTATCCAAAAATGCCCGTCTGCAATATATATATACGTTTATATTACAAAAAGCCCTATAGACGCCTGTTAGCTGCCAATGGATAAAGCAGAATT
>JAIVVP010000262.1:0-2863 GCA_049189775.1 Gemmatimonadota bacterium
CCCTGCGGGAGCTCAGGTAGAAAGTCAGTGCCGCGTT
This sequence comes from Gemmatimonadota bacterium, assembly GCA_049189775.1. Lineage (GTDB taxonomy): Bacteria > Pseudomonadota > Gammaproteobacteria > Eutrophobiales > Eutrophobiaceae > SMWN01. The sequence goes on from JAIVVP010000262.1 coordinate 38, forward strand.
ACAACTCTTATGAAGGACTAGTCATTCACTGCGAGCTGCGCCTTGCTCTGACTTCCTACCTGAACTCTGAAGCCTACATTTCCAAGTAGTTTGGGTATTAAGGCTAAAGGTTTGTTAAAATCCTTCGCCATGGATGTTTCTCTGGTTTTAGATACCCTTAACGAATCTCAGCGTGAAGCTGTTGCTGCGCCTGCCGGAAACATTATGGTGCTGGCAGGTGCTGGCAGTGGTAAAACCCGTGTTCTGGTACACCGTATCGCCTGGTATATACAAACCAACCAATCCAGTCCGTTTGGTATCCTGGCAGTGACCTTTACCAACAAGGCGGCGGCCGAGATGCGTTCACGCATTGAAACCTTGTTGGATGCACCCGCCGGGGGCATGTGGGTGGGAACATTTCATGGTCTGACCCACCGTATCCTGCGCGCACATTGGCAAGAGGCCGGTCTGCCACAGAATTTCACCATCCTCGATAGTGATGATCAATATCGCACCATTCGCCGCCTGCTACGTTCCATGGAAATAGATGAGTCAAATTGCCCGCCAAGAGAAGTGCAATGGTTTATTAATGCACGCAAAGATGATGGGCTAAGACCTCAGCATATTGATGATCATGGTGATCATACCTTGCATCAGATGATTCGAATCTACCAGGCCTATGAGGATCTCTGTAATCGCTCCGGTGTGGTGGACTTCGCAGAATTGTTATTACGTGCCCATGAATTATTTCGTGATCAGAAAAGCATACTGGAACAGTATCGTGATCGTTTTCGTTTTGTGCTGGTTGATGAATTTCAGGATACCAACTCTTTGCAGTATGCCTGGCTGAGATTATTGGTCGGTGATAAGGGTTCCCTGTTCGCAGTCGGAGATGATGATCAATCGATATACAGTTGGAGAGGCGCACGTGTTGAAAACATGCAGCAGTTTAAAAAGGATTTTTCAAATCCTCTACTGGTCAAGCTTGAACAAAACTATCGTTCGACCGCGAATATATTGAATGCCGCCAATGCACTGATCACTAATAACAGTTCACGTTTAGGCAAGGAATTGTGGACCGATGGTGACAGTGGCGAGAAGATCGCTATATACAATGGTTATAACGAACATGATGAAGCCCGCTACGTGGTTGAACAGATCTCAAGCTGGCAAGCCAAGACAGGTCATTATAAAGACAGTGCTGTTTTGTATCGTGTCAGTGCCCAGTCGCGTGTCATTGAAGAAGGCTTGATGCGTGCCAGTATTCCTTATCGTGTTTACGGCGGTATGCGTTTCTATGAACGCGCTGAGATTAAAGATGCCCTGGCTTATGTTCGTCTTTCTACATTTCAGGATGATGATGTCTCGTTTGAACGTATTGTGAATACCCCGACCAGGGGCATAGGTCAGCGGACTGTCGAAGAACTCAGAAGTATTTCCCGTCAGGAAAAATGTTCACTGTGGCAAGCGGCACAAAATATTTTGAGAGATAAATTACTCAGTGCTCGTGCCCTGAACGCACTGGAGAGTTTTATGCAGTTGATTATTCATATGGGTCATAACAAGGGACTGCCCCTGGATGAAATAGTGGATAATGTGATTAAGGCCAGTGGCCTGATTGATCATTATCGTAAAGAGAAAGGTGAACGTGGTCTTGCGCGTATCGAAAACATGGAAGAACTGGTAACTGCTGCAGGAGAATTTAATACGGATGATGATGAAATGTTGCAGGACATGGAACCCTTACAGGCATTTCTTGCCCACGCTGCATTAGAGTCAGGCGAAACACAGGCAGGAGAACATACGGACTGTGTGAATTTAATGACGCTACATTCTGCCAAGGGCCTGGAGTTTCCTAACGTGTATATGATCGGTATGGAAGAAGGATTATTTCCACATCAACGCAGTATGGAAGATTTGACGCAGCTAGAAGAAGAAAGACGCCTCTGCTATGTGGGCATTACCCGCGCTGAAAAGGCATTGACGATGGTTTATACACAGCATCGGCGTTTGCATGGTCAGGATTATTATCCACAACCCTCACGATTCATCAGTGAGTTGCCTGAAGAGTTAGTCAACGAAGTGCGCATGGGAGGTTCGATTGCCGAACCGATGTTTGCCCGCACAAGACAAGGTGGCGTTGTCACCGAAGGTTATGATACAGGCAGTGGTGTTTACACATTAGGACAGCGTGTGTCCCATTCGAAATTTGGCGAGGGGATTATTCTGAATCTGGAAGGTTCAGGAGGGACCACCAGGGTGCAGGTTAATTTTGAAGAAGCAGGCAGTAAATGGTTGGTGGCGGAATACGCAAATCTGGAAACGGCCTGATAAAGATAATTTAAAAAGTCATTAATATTAATCAAAGAATAAACAGGAAAAGAACATGTTGAGGTTATTACAATGGTCTGTTGTTGGTTTATGTCTGTTTTTTACTGCCTGTGGTGGAACAGATAGTGGACAGACAGCAGGAACAACACCAAGCGTAAGTCAGCAGACATTCAAATGGAAAATGGTAACAACCTGGCCTGCCAATTTTCCTATTTTTCAGGAAGGTGCCGAGAAATTTGCAGCTGATGTGAAGATCATGAGCCAGGGTCGTCTGGATATTCATGTCTATGCTGGCGGGGAGCTGGTGCCGCCACTACAGGTATTTGATGCCGTGTCACAGGGAACGGTCGAGATGGGGCACGGCTCACCCTATTACTGGGCCGGCAAGGTACCTGAGGCACAATTCTTTTCTTCTGTCCCCTTCGGTATGACAGCAAAAGGGATGAATGCCTGGCTTTATCACGGCGGTGGTCTGGAATTATGGAAGGAAGTCTATGCGCCATTTCACCTGGTGCC
>JAIVVP010000263.1:0-2849 GCA_049189775.1 Gemmatimonadota bacterium
GCATCACTTCATTGATTGAAGTGAGTGAATGAATATGAGGTGAACTTATTTTGTCGATGTAACTCATTTAATCTTTCTTTTTATTTCGCTTCTGTTTGATACGTTCAACGGCAGCCTGAATATAAGCCTGTTTGTCTTCTGCAACTGCACCCTGGTCAGGAGAAAGCATTTTCTTTTTTTCAAAACGATCATCGTTTTGATTCTCAATACGTTCCAGGCGCTCATTACGTGCCTCAAACCGGTGGCGAGCATGTTCATAGCCGGCCTGTTTTTTTTCATGGACGGTAATATCATTCTTTGCCTGTCGGTAAAATTTCACCAGAGGTATTTTACTTGGGCAAACATATGCACAACAGCCACATTCTATGCAATCGAATAAGTGTAATGCTCGAACCTCATCAAAATCTTTTGCACGTGCATAGGCGAAAAGTTCCTGAGGCAGCAATTTTGCGGGACATACATCAACACAATCACCGCATCCTATACATGGCTTTTCCCTGCCATGACTAAATTCTGATGTAACAAGAATACTATTGGTAGTTTTAATTACCGGCATGGAAATATCATGTATATGTTGACCCATCATCGGCCCACCCATGATCACGATTTCATTATCACGCTGCTGATAACCAACTTGTTCGAGACAATGTCTGACAGGAGTTCCCAGTAATACCTGTAAATTACGCGGATTCTCAATATCTCCAGAGACGGTGACATAACGGGAAAGCAGGGGTTCTCCACGTGTGACAGCCCGAAAGGCAGCAGCAGCGGTTCCCACATTGTGCATGACGATACCAATATGAATCGGTAGACCGCCACTAGGGATTTCTTTACCAGTTAACACCTTGATGAGTTGTTTTTCTCCGCCAGCAGGATATCGAGTAGGGACTTTCACCAGCTCGATGTCATCATTGTCATTAATGAATTCATTCAGGGCATCAAAGGCTTCAGGCATATCTTCTTCAACGGCAATCACACAATGTTGTGCCTGAATCGCATGTTGCAGCATGCGTGTTCCTGAAACAATATAATTTGCCTTCTCCCGAATGATTCGGTCGTCACAACTTATATAGGGTTCGCATTCAACACCATTGATAATGAGTGTATTCACTGCCGTGGCTGTGCCTTCATTCAGTTTTACATGTGCCGGGAAACCTGCACCGCCCATACCTACCATGCCTGCTTCACATATCAGGCGTTGTAATTTTTCCGGATCAATAGACAGGTAGTCTTCAACGGGTTCAATATCAAACCAGGCATCTTCGCCATCCGGTTCGATAATGATGCAGGGTGTTTGTATTGATTGATCCTGTGGTGCTGGACAAGTGCCAATATCAATAATCTTTCCAGATGTGCTGGCATGTACAGGCACACTGACGTAGCTACTGGCCTGTGCTATTTTCTGTCCCTTAAGCACGGTATCACCTTTTTTAACGATTGCTTCGGAAGGTGAACCAATGTGCTGTTGTAGTGGCAGGATGATCTTGTCCGGGAGAGGTGTGATCAATGATTCCTTATCATTGGTCAGTTCTTTATAAGTCTTAAGCTCAAGCCCCCCGGGGAATGAGTGTAGCTCTCTGTTAAACTTGTTGTGGACTTCGGTGCTCACCTGACTAAGCTGCGACCGCTTGCATACTGATACAGTCCATGGGGCAGGGCGCAATACATAATTCACATCCGGTACATTCCTCAACAAGCACAGAATGCATTTGTTTGGCGGCACCGAGTATGGCATCTACCGGACAGGCTTTGATACATTTTACGCAGCCGATGCAAAGTGATTCATCGATCACGGCAAGCTGTGTTTCCTTTTCCAGACCATTTTCAGGGTTAAGTGGTTTGACCTGACGACCTGATAAGTTAGCTAATACTTTAATCGTTTCAGTACCACCAGGTGGGCATTGATTGATATCGGCCTCACCACGAACAATGGCCTCTGCATAAGGTCGACAGCCAGAGTAATTACATTTGCCACATTGGGTTTGTGGCAAGGCAGAAAGGATATCTTCAAACTTGTTTTGTTGTGCTGTCGTTTCGGGAGATATGGAAACAAGAAAACCACTTATCAGCGCCAGTAATAGAATGATTAGAATGCCAAGCATCTATTTAACAAGTCCGGAAAATCCAAGGAATGCCATCGATATCAGCCCCAAAGTAAGCAGGGTAATGGAAGGCCCTTTGAAGGGTGCCGGGACATCGGCCATTTCCAGTCGTGTATTGATGGCCGTTAGCAAGGCAAGCATCAGTACGAAACCAATTGCCGTACCCAAACCAAAGATGAATGAATAAAATAAATTGTTATCCTGCTGTTGATTTAAAAGCAGGGTGCCAAGCACGGTCACATTCACGCCCGCAAGTGGCAGAAATATTTCCGCACCGCTTTTGCCGAAAGGCCTGGACCATATCCTGAGACCGTAAACAATCATTATGATCAACATGACAAACACGAAGGTTTGTAAATATTGTAACTGTAAGGGGATCAAAATTAATTGTGTCATTGCAGAAGCGATGACAGTCGTTAATGGTAATAGAATGAGCATGAGGTACGAGATACCACGAGCGACATCACGTCTTTGAGTTGCTACTAAAGCAGGGTCGGTACCGATAACATGAGCAACAACGATGTTATTAACAAGCGCAGAACTAATCAGAACAAGAAAAATTTCTTCCATTCATGCATTTTACCCTGATTTTATTTTAGGTACCTATGGTTAAGTCTGGGTCGAATAGATTGCTGGTTAAAATATTCTGGTTCAAGGCGTGAAACGCGCGTAATAGCAGGGCTATTGCGAAGTTTTACAACGCAGAAACAGGATATTTTAATCGCAAGATGCCGATACATGACTTAA
>JAIVVP010000264.1:0-2820 GCA_049189775.1 Gemmatimonadota bacterium
TCTACAGTCTGAGGGAATGGATTTTATCGAATACTGCGAAACCTTCTTCGTGAAAAAAAATAATAATGAAGACCAGTATTACAAATTCAGAGAAGAATTTAATACCAGCAAAGATAGCCGATTGAAATCAGCCCTGTTTCTGTATTTGAATCGACATGGTTATAACGGACTATGCCGTTATAACGCCAAAGGCGGCTTTAATACACCATTTGGGCGATACCATCGACCCTACTTTCCCAAAGACGAAATGATGAATTTTCACCAAAGATCTCAAAGTGCCGAATTCATCTGTGCCGGCTTTTCAGAAACCATGCATCAAGTCACAAAACATGATGTCGTTTATTGCGATCCACCTTACGTGCCATTGAGTAAAACAGCCAACTTCACTGCTTACGCTGCAGCTGGATTCAATTGGGAAGATCAAATTTCATTGGCTGACTGGGCAAGCAAACTATCGGCAAAAGGCATTCAGGTGGTGATCTCAAACCACAACACCCCAACGGCCAGGGAACTCTATCTTGAGGCAGGCGCCAAAATGGAGAAATTCAAGGTCAGACGCACGATAAGCTGCAATCCAGGAGAAAGAAACCTGGTTGGAGAGTTACTCGCTGTCTTTGGGTAAACCCACAACAGTCAGAACAATCTCAAATATCTATTTATCAGGCCGCTGCGGATGAATATTGTGTTGAGATCTTCATAACTTCAGGTTTAACCAGACGTGCAAAATCTTCATACGAGATTTCAATAAGCTCGTTATGCGAACATGCATTGAATGCAATCATCTCGTCATGGCTCAGGGCCTCTTCAACGTAGACATCCATATGATAAAGGTTGCCAAACGGTGGCATAGCACCAATTTCACATTCTGAAAACTGGGGCATAAATTCCGTTTCTGTCGCCAGACTGACACTTTTTGCCCCCAGAGCACCCTCTAGCAACTCAAGATCTATATGATCCGTAGCAGGTAATACGACCATAGCCTGTTTACCATCAATTTTCACAATAACCGTTTTTGCCATTTCATCACCGGATATATGCGCCAGTTGCGCAATTTCCTGTGCTGTATAAGCCGTTGAATGATTAATGGTGGTATATTTAATATTTTCCTCATCCAGGTATTCTTTCAATTTGCTTGATAACATAATCACAGTCCCCCTTTTTAAAATTGGAACCAAAAAACCTAACCTATATAAGTAAGTATAGCTCCGAATATCCCTGTTTGAATGGTCTGGGCAATATATATAAATTGATTAATGAATGCACCATTGCAGGATTTTGAATATCACTTAGAATATTCTCCTCGAGATTAATTCCACATCTGGACTGGACCTATTTTCTGAAATTTATGGACGCAACCCTTGAACTTGTTAAAGACCTGATCAGTAGACGCTCAGTAACCCCTGAAGACGATGGCTGTCAGGCTATGTTGGCCGAGAGACTGGAAGCCATAGGCTTTAAGGCAACACACTTACGCTATGAAGATGTCGACAATCTCTGGATCACCCGTGGTAGTGGCGATCCTGTCTTCGCCTTTGTGGGTCACACCGACGTGGTCCCTACGGGGCCCCTGGATCAATGGATTTCAGATCCCTTCTCACCGGAAATAAGGGACGGCATGCTATATGGACGCGGTGCGGCCGATATGAAAAGTGGAATTGCTGCATTCGTCACTGCGGTCGAAAGATTCATCGCCAACAATCCAGAACATCAGGGAACCATTGCCTTACTCATCACCAGTGATGAAGAAGGGCCTTCTATCAATGGCACGCGCAAGGTCGTTGATTATCTCGAAGAAAATGATATCAAGATCAAATGGTGCCTGGTGGGCGAACCTTCCAGTGAAAAGAAAGTAGGTGATATGGTCAAGAATGGTCGTCGTGGTTCACTAGGAGGGAAATTGATCGTCCGTGGGATCCAGGGTCATGTTGCCTATCCTCATCTGGCAGAAAACCCTGTGCACAAATTAAGTCCGGCCTTGAATGAACTATGTAGCAAGGTGTGGGATGAGGGTAATGAGTTTTATCCTCCGACCTCTTTTCAGGTATCAAATATTCATTCCGGAACTGGCGCAGACAATGTGATCCCGGGGGAAGTGGAAGTGGTGTTCAACTATCGCTTTTGTACGGAAATCACAGAACAAGAGTTAAGAGAACAGACCGAAGCAATCCTTGATAAACATAATCTCAATTACGAATTGACCTGGAAACTTTCTGGCTATCCGTTCCTGACAGCAGAAGGTTGTCTGGTCGATGCCGTCAAACAAGCCATCAGTGAAGTCGCAGGCTACGAGACTGTACTATCTACCGGTGGTGGTACTTCAGATGGTCGCTTCATCGCGCCAACAGGTGCAGAGGTCGTCGAACTTGGACCAATCAACGAGACCATACATAAATTGAATGAGTGCGTGAACGTGGAAGAACTGGATTTACTTTCGGAAATGTACGAAAACATTCTCAACACCCTGCTCCGCCAATGATATTTAGCCTATAGTTACAGTTAAATATGACCCAATCAAATATGAACCAGGGATGTTAACGAGAGAATTATGACCATCATTAAACAACAGGACCTTATCGACAGCGTTGCCGATGCATTGCAGTTTATATCTTATTACCACCCGGTTGATTTTATCCAGGCGGTACACGAAGCCTACGAGAGAGAAGAATCAAAAGCCGCTAAAGATGCCATGGCGCAGATTTTGATCAATTCACGCATGTGCGCAGAAGGCCACCGACCCATTTGCCAGGACACTGGAATTGTAAACGTGTTTATAAAGGTCGGAATGGATGTGCAGTGGGATGCAAAAATGAGTGTGACAGA
>JAIVVP010000265.1:0-2789 GCA_049189775.1 Gemmatimonadota bacterium
CAGTCCCAAACCAATAAACAAAATCATCATGCCAAAACGACCAGCTTTGGATTCTTCAGCAAGTTTATAGACGATGAATAACATATAACTAATACCAAAAGTCAGGCATAGCGTTAATGATATTTCGGCAAATTCTTTTTCAGTCATGTTCTTACTCCAAAATAATTGACACTCATTCGATCTTGAAAAGTGTCTGACACCCTATTTCGCGGCATCCCTCTCAAGTTCTTTAATTGAATTCGCCAGTAACAACATTCGTCTGGCGCCTTCTACGTGCAGGTTTTCAATCAACTTGCCATTCACCACTACTACACCCTCTCCACGCGCCAGTGCTTCCTTGTGGGCTTCGATAATTTTTTCAGACATATCAATATCTGATTGAGTTGGAGCAAAGGCCTTGTTTGCCATAGCAATCGTTTTCGGATGGATCAAGGTCTTGCCATCAAAGCCCAGTTCAAATCCCTGTTCGCAGGCACTGGTAAACCCTGCGTCATCCTGCAGATCCAGATGTACGCCATCAACAATCGCGACATCTGCCGATCTTGCTGCCAACAGACATAAACCAAAGCTTGTTAGAAAAGGCAGTCTTTCTTTGGTGTGGGCTGCGCCCAGATCTTTGGCTAAGTCAGAGGTACCCATAACGATCGCCCGGATACGATGACTTGAACCTGCTATTTCTTCCGCATGGAGCATGCCTCTGGGTGTTTCCATCATGCACCAGATTGCCAACTCATCAGGTGCACCGGCACCTTCAAGGATAGAAATGGCCTGTCGTACCATATCGCCACTTTCCACCTTGGGTAATAACACTGCGGTCGCACCCGTTTTTGCAACCGCTATCAAATCCTCATAGCCCCAGGACGACCCCAGAGTATTCACCCGGATCGCAACCTGACGTCCACCAAATCCACCCTCTGAAACTGTATTGCATACCAGTTCTCTTGCATGGTCCTTTGCGGATGGCGCGACAGCATCTTCCAGATCAAAAATAATCGCATCAGACGGCAAGCTTCTGGTTTTCTTAATGGCCTTTTCATTCGAACCAGGCACGTACAGTACGCTTCTAAGAGCAATAAACGTTCTTGGCATGGGACTCTCCATCAAGTCAAAAAAGGATGTTATTGTGCACTGCAATATGTTATTTTGCAATGCAATAAAATGGCTATTTAAAAGGATTATGTGAATGAAGATATTTGTTGCAGACAAAATTGCCGACGAAGGTGTCAAATTCCTTAAGAACCAGCCTGGGCTTGATGTTGACTTCACTACAGGTCTCAACGAAGCCGAAGCTTGCGAACATATTCGCGAAGCAGATGCGGTGATCGTTCGCAGTGCCACCAGTATTCGTGGTGATATCCTTGAAGCAGCAAAAAACCTGAAGGTAATTGGTCGCGCAGGAATCGGGGTCGATAATATTGATATCCCTGCTGCCACCGAGCGTGGCATCGTGGTATTAAATACGCCGGATGCCAACGCGACAACCACAGCAGAATTGGCCATTGCCCATATGATGTCCCTTTCTCGGCACCTGCCATTCGCCGATCAATCCATCCGTAATGGAAAATGGGAACGTTCCAGCTTCATGGGTGCAGAACTTTCTGGCAAAACACTTGGTGTCATCGGTTTTGGCACCATTGGTCGTATCGCCGCCAACCGCGGACTGGGTTTGAACATGAATGTGGTTGCCTACGATCCCTTTGTCACCGATGAAATATTTGCTGAAGCCTGTGTGACACCGATGGATATCGATCAACTACTGGAATGTGCTGATTTTGTCACCCTGCACTGCCCGCTGATTGAACAAACCAGAAATCTCATCAGCAGGGAAAGACTGGCCATCATGAAATCAAGCGCACGTTTGATCAATTGCGCTCGCGGCGGCTTGATTGATGAAGAAGCCTTGTTTGAGGCATTAGAAAGTGGCCAACTTGCAGGTGCTGCCCTGGATGTTTATGAAAATGAACCGCCTACGGATTCTCCTTTATTAAAACTCGACAATGTTGTCTTTACTCCACACCTGGGTGCTTCAACTGAAGAAGCACAAACAGCAGTCGGCGTGGAGATTGCGAAACAGATTGCTACTTTTCTAAAGAGTGGTGAAGCAATCAACGCGGTGAATATGCCACGCGTCGCAACAGAAGAAGCATTAACACTTAAACCCTATCAGGAAATCGCCAGTAAGCTTGGGCAATTAATGGCTCTGATGGCCACTTCTGCAATAAAACAGTTGGAAGTCAGCCTGCACGGTCAAATTGCAAGTTGTGATCCACATCCGGTTGCTGTTGAAGCCCTGGTCGGTCTACTACAAAACAGTCTTTCAATCCCGGTGAACCAGGTCAATGCCGTGCACCTGGCAAAGCGTCAGGGGATTGCCCTGACTGAATCAAGATCAGAGGCGACCCATGATTATATTTCCATGGTCTCAGTGAAAGCGAAATTCGATAATGAAGAAATTATTGTCTCCGGCACCCTGTTGAATGACAAATATCCACGCTTGATCCAGATCAATGATTACCAGATTGAAGCACCCCTATCCGGTAATTTATTGATCACGCGACATTCGGACAAACCTGGCGTTGTTGGTGCACTGGGTGTCTTGCTGGGAGAAGAAGGTATTAATATTTCGAATATGCAGGTCGGTGTTAAAGATGAGTCGGATGAAGCGATAGCCATCATTGGCATCTCTCAACTACTCTCGGAAAGTGCGTTGAGCGCAGTCGCTGATATCCCGGCAATTGATAAGGTCATTCAGGTAAGCCTGTGACACAGTTCTTTGATGTTGAGTACGT
>JAIVVP010000266.1:0-2767 GCA_049189775.1 Gemmatimonadota bacterium
GGTTGTTGCTGTTATTGCCGAATCGAAACATATTGCCGCTGATGCAGCACAACTTGTTGACGTGGATTATGAAACTCTGCCGGTCGTAATCACCTGTGAAGATGCACTTAAAGATGAAACCGTATTACATGATCCGGCGGGCACCAATCTGACCTGGCAAGGAGTTTATGACTATGGTGACGTAGACAAGGCCTTTGAAGAAGCCACACATGTCATCAAGATTGATCATCTGAAATTTCATCGTTTCAGTAGCACCGCATTAGAATCCAATGCCGTGGTTGCAACCTGGGATAAACGTGATGAAATTGATTTTTTCTGTAACACCATCATGACGGTTCCTATCGCCATGATAGCACCGGCACTCAATGTACGCTCTGATCAGATAAGACTGCGTACCCATGATATCGGTGGGGCATTTGGCAACAAGATTGGTAACTACCCTTATATGACTCTGGCAGCACTTGCATCACGCAAGGCTGGAGGCAAGCCGGTCAAATGGGTGGAAACCCGCAGTGAATACATGCAGGCCGGAGGTCATGGCAGTGAAAGGAATTTTTATGATACGGAAGTGGCACTGGATAAAGAGGGTGTGATCACGGCCCTGCGCTCACGTCATGTTGATGATTGTGGCGCCTATCCGCGTTATGAACCTCTGGGTTGCGTGATCTGGTCCCAGGTACTTCCCGCGTCCTATAAACTTAAAAATGTGCGTATAGACTTTAGTCAGGTGGTCACCAACAAGGGGCCGTGTGCGCCCAATCGAGGCTACTCTCGTTTGCCCCACATGTGGTTCATGGAACGTGTCATTGATATATGTGGACATAAACTGGGGATCCCTGCCGATGAAATTCGCTTGCGTAATTATATTGATGAATTTCCCTATACCACACCAAATGGTTGTATTTATGACTCTGGTGATTTTCATGGATTATTGAACAAGGCAAAGGAAATTATAGGTTGGGATGATTGGCAGGAAAAACAGAAACAGGCCCGTGCTGAAGGCCGTTGTATCGGTATCGGTATTGGAACAACTCTGGATTCCGGCACTAACAATTTTGCTCAATCACAAATCATTAACCCCTTCCTGCCTTTCTCCAGTAATTCGCAGGTGGCAACGATCAAACTCGATCTGGATGGCTCTATCAGTGTCAGTGTTGGTTCTTTTCCACAAGGACAGGGACATGAAACAACCGCAGCCCAGGTGGTTGCTGAGGAGCTGGGTCTGGATACCGATTTGGTACATGTCAAAACAGGGTTTGATACAGAAAGAAACAGCCACAGTGGCACCTGTGGCACTTATGCCAGTCAATTTGCGGTAACTGGCCTGTCCGCCGTCCATGGCGCAGTCGTCAAATTAAAAAATGAAATGAAAAAACTTGCGGCCCATAGCCTGGAGGCCAATGAAGATGATCTTGAATTTGGTATCGGAGAACAAGGACCTGAAGTTCGGGTTATCGGTACTGATAAAGGGGTTAACTACTGGGCACTGGCCAATATGGCGAATTACAATAAGGCCAGCCTGCCGGAAGAATTAAGGGAGCTTTCACTCAATATACGTCATACCTTTGTGCCCTCTTTTGAATCACCCGATCTGGAAAAGAAATATGGCAACCTGACACTGACCTACGCCATGCAATTACATATTGCTGTTCTGGAAGTCGATGTGGAGACATACAAAAGCAAGATACTGGACTATGCCATTGTTGATGATTGTGGAAAGGTCATTAACCACATGATAGTTGAAGGACAGGTTCATGGTGGTGCTGCACATGGTCTGGGTGCAGCACTGGTTGAAATCATGCCTTTTGATAAAGAAGGGAATGTTCTGGCAGGTTCATTCACAGACTATGCCCCGATCACGATCAACACCATGCCTGATTTAAAATGTGCCAATATTGAGACACCTTCACCTTTCAGTTATAACGGTGCCAAAGGCATGGGTGAAGGTGGTGGCGCGCCTCTGCATGCAATCAGTGCAGCCCTGCAAGATGCTCTATATGATAAGGGAGTAATTATTCAACATGCCCACAACTCACCAATGGCATTGTATGAATTTATCAATGAGAAAAAACAAGAACCGGTAAGTGTAGAAGTTAAAACATGACCTGACAAACAGCGTCGGATAAGTCAATCATCTAATACCATTGTATGTCTGCTCAATGATATTATCTGCCCATCGGCTCATCAGTCAGCTGTTAGGCAGAAAATAAAGATGATACGGGAATGCACAAAATCCGATTTCACGACGATGTTACAGACCATCAATGATGCTGCTCAAGCGTATAAAGGGGTGATACCAGACGACTGTTGGAACGAACCGTACATGTCCTCCGAAGAACTGAGGTACGAAATTGAAGATGGTGTTGTTTTCTGGGGCCTGGAACAAGATAGACAACTCCTTGGGATCATGGGAATTCAGGACAAAGGCGACCTTACACTCATCCGCCATGCCTACATCCGAACGCAAGCTCAAAAACGTGGGATTGGAACAAGGCTACTCCAGCATATGGAGAACACAACAGAGAATCCTATCCTTATTGGCACCTGGGCTGCCGCTTTATGGGCCATTTTATTTTATGAAAAGAACGGCTACACAGTTGTGTCAGAGGAAGAAAAGAATCACCTACTTGGGAAATACTGGTCGATCCCGGTACGACAAATCGAAACATCTGTGGTCTTAGCGAGCAAGAGTTGGATAAAGACGGCGACATAAATACAGACATTCAAAATTAATTGATATTGACCCTATTTATATTGATAACCATCT
>JAIVVP010000267.1:0-2751 GCA_049189775.1 Gemmatimonadota bacterium
CCGACCAATTGTTTAATAAGAAATGGATGCCCGCTTTCGCTGGTATGACGAAGGAAGTTTTAAATCACGCGCCGAAATTATTCTTGCAATACAATTCAACATCGGCTGACAGCGATTTCTCGTGACAGATCATGCGCAGCTGACCATATTTTTTAAGAATATCCAGCATTACCTGTGCTTGCATGGTAACTCCGCGTCTGATGTTTTCGATAATGGCCAGTCTTTGAGCATACTCAAGATTGCCCCAGGCACTCAAACCAACTTCAGCAATTGTAATTTGCACATGGGGTTCCCAGGGACCCAGCTCCATGGCGTTGCTCAATGCTGATTGAAATTCCTGATCGAATTCAGACCTTTTGAATTTCAGTAATGCAATACTACTCCATGTGTAAGGCCATTGGGGTCGAAGCGCTACAGCCTTTCTGTAGTGCTCAAGCGCCAGCTTGCTATTGTGCTCATTCTGTAATTGATTATCGGCCTGAAATGAATTCCATTCATAGACATTGCCCATCAGTGATAATAAATCCGGATTATCAGGATCTTTCTTCAGTGCCTGCCTGGCATACCAGTGAACCAGTTTCCAGTTTTCCGTACTGTATGAATCTACATCATGCTCCCATAGCCTGATGGAAGCATTGACCTTCTGTTTTTTGACATCAGCAAGCCCCCATGATCCAGTTACATTGATGACCACGATCAATAATAAACATGGGATAACTAACAGATATCTAAATCGCATTATGTTTTATAAATTTTTTTATAAGGCTTTAATATTTAATATAATGAAATTACACCATACTTAAGGAACCTCTGATTGAGTATGCTTTCCGTCATGCTGGTGAATACCAGCATCCAGTAAGTTATTATTTTGACTAGATTCTGGCATACGCCAGAATGACGACTTAACGTATTCTGGAACTTAATCAGAGATTCCTTAAATACAATTATTCTGAGTAGCCGTAGTAACTATAATAATTACTGTCATAGTCACCATATTTTGATTTTTTGCTCGGTGCGACCTGGTTTAAAACGGTACCGACAATATGTGCATTCAGTTCAAGTAATTTTTTAACACCTTTCTTTGCCAGTTGATGACTGGTTGCATCTGCCTTCACTACAAACACCACACCATCAGCTATTCTGGCCAGAACCCGAGGGTCACTTACAGCGACAACAGGGGCACTATCTATAATAATGTACTCGTAGTGTTTTTTCAGTGTATCGATAACAAGTTTAAAACGATTTGAAGCCAGTAATTCCAGCGGATTTGGAGGCAGCTTGCCAGACGGTAATACATCCAGTAGTTTAAGATCTGTCTTATGAATACATTCTGATAATTCGGCCGACATGGAAACAAGTTCGGATAACCCTTTTGCTGCATTGCCCAGATCATAGGAAGCCGCAACAACGGGTTTTCTCATGTCCGCATCTATTAACAAGGTCTTCTTCATCTGTGCAACAGCAGCAGCAAGATTTGAGGACACAAGACTTTTACCTTCCCCCGGCACTGAGGAAGTAACAACAATCACTTTTTGTTCAATATCAATATTCGATAACATAATTCCTGTTCTGATGGTACGGACGGACTCGGCAAATCCAGATTTAGAATCTTTATTGAACAAGTGCATCGCACTTCGGTCCTTTCCCCATTTCTTTAATTTTGGTAACACACCAAGCACAGGCAATTTTAATTTATCTTCAAGAGTGCCACTGTTTTTGAACGTGTTATCCAGATATTCAATCAGTAAGGCCAGGCCAATACCCAACATTAGGGAGAGCATCAAGGCAATTTGAACGTACCTTTTCCTGTTGGGTTTATAGGGTGAGAGTGGCACGATCGCAAGGTCAATTATCCTTGCATTCACTGGCTGTAAATCACTTGTTGCAGCAGTTTCCTTAAAACGGGTCAGAAAAACTTCATATAGTTGGCGGTTAGTTTCTACTTCTCGTTGCAGCGCGGCCAATTTGTAGCTCATCTTGCTGCTCATCTTGCTGCTGTCTCTTACCTGGTTCTTTGTCTTATTCATCGCCTGACTTAAATGTGATTCCTTGGCTCTGGCAATTTCATAATCTTTGGCAACACTTTGCGCGATATTCTCAATTTGTTTGCGAAGATCATTCTCTGCTGTTTTTAGTTCCGCTGTCGCTGCAATCATTTTTGGATGTTTCGGCCCATAGCGTTTGGAGAGTTCAGAAACTTTTCTTTGCACTTGTCCACGTGCTATATATGCATCCCTGATATAAACATGATTAACTACAGCAGGTAACGATTCCAGTTGTTCAAGAGACTTACCATCTCTGATTGATTTGACCTGTTGATAAAGTGCTTCAGCTTCTGAACGTTGTCGCCTTGCCTCGACCAGACCACTCGAAAGTGTTCCCAATTCTCTGGTAGCCAGGCTATTGACACTTTCAACATCAACCATATTCTCTTCTTCTATAAATGCCTGTAATTGTCTTTCTGATTCCTCAAATTTCTTGCGTAACTCACTGGTTCTACCGGTAATCCAGCTTGTTGCTTGCTGTGTTTTTTCAAGATCGGCCTCAAGAAAACTGTTGATATAGGCTTCAGCCAGTGCGTTGGGAACACTTGCTGTTAAATCCGGATACTCAGAATCATAACTAATAGTGATAATTTGAGTATCACGCAAAAGCTCAATATCCAGACCTCCCATGAGACCACCCACAAGAATATTTTTACGCGTGATCTCATCGACAGGCGGTTTGAGTTTAGCCTCCTCTGCCGTATTA
>JAIVVP010000268.1:0-2750 GCA_049189775.1 Gemmatimonadota bacterium
CTGTCAGTAGCCACAGCCTGAGAAGATTATGGGTAATTTTCATCTGAGTCTAGCCGTCAAGACCTTGAACCAGGGTGGCGTCATTGCCTATCCAACGGAAGCCGTGTTTGGTCTGGGTTGTATTCCTGAGGATGTTTACTCCGTGGCCAGGATCCTGTCTCTAAAAGGTCGATCGGTTAGTAAAGGTCTGATATTGGTCGCTGCCAGTCTTGAGCAACTGGATCCATATGTCGACTATCCAGATAATGAACTGAGACAGGAAGTCAGTGCCTCGTGGCCCGGGGCCGTTACCTGGGTGTTACCAGCAACAGCAAACGTCCCCGGCTGGATTACAGGCTATAAGCATACAGTTGCAGTGCGAGTATCTGCCCATCCAGTGGTACAAGCGCTATGTAAGGAGGCTGGTGTGATTGTCTCAACAAGTGCGAATCCAGCGAGGAAAATACCAGCCACGAATGCCTTCAGGGTTAGAAGCTATTTTGGTAATGAAATCGATTATATATTGTCTGGAAATACAGGCGGCAAGGAACTGCCAACAGAAATCAGAGATGCAATAAGTGGTAATGTCCTACGCAGCGGTGATTGAAGCTTGAAATTAATCCTCAAATAGACCAGTTTTCAGTCCCCTGGCATATTGACAGTACCTCCAGATTGTCCGAGAATGTGCGGCTGATTTCGGAGGGGTACCCAAGCGGTCAACGGGATCAGACTGTAAATCTGACGGCTCAGCCTTCGGAGGTTCGAATCCTCCCCCCTCCACCAACACGGACGAGCAGTAATAGAAGTATTTGGCACTGTTTGGTGCCGGGTAGGCGGGTGTAGTTCAATGGTAGAACCTCAGCCTTCCAAGCTGATGGTGTGGGTTCGATTCCCATCACCCGCTCCAGATTTGAGTATGCCAGATTTTAGATTGGTGGGCCTGGTTGCCAATGGTTGATTGAGGTATCGTTTTTATGAACGTATCTGCTCATATAGCTCAGTCGGTAGAGCACTTCCTTGGTAAGGAAGAGGTCACCGGTTCAAATCCGGTTATGAGCTCCAGATTTTGTGCTGTAGCAGCGTAGGTTGTTTGTTTTTTTTACTTGGTTATTAATTTATTAAATTGTTAAGGAGAAGCTCCTAATGTCGAAGGAGAAATTTGAACGAACGAAACCACATGTAAATGTGGGAACGATAGGTCACGTTGATCATGGTAAGACGACACTGACAGCGGCAATTACCAAGATCATGGCGGAGCAACATGGTGGTGAATTCAAGGCCTACGATCAGATTGATAACGCGCCGGAAGAAAGAGAACGCGGCATCACGATTGCCACCGCGCACGTCGAATATGAAAGTGATAATCGTCACTATGCGCACGTAGATTGCCCGGGCCATGCTGATTATGTGAAGAACATGATCACCGGTGCGGCACAGATGGATGGTGCCATCCTGGTGTGTAGTGCAGCGGATGGTCCGATGCCACAAACCCGTGAGCACATTCTGTTAGCCCGTCAGGTAGGTGTCCCCTACGTGGTGGTTTATCTGAACAAGGCCGATCAGGTTGATGATGAAGAATTATTGGAACTGGTTGAGATGGAAGTCCGCGAACTGCTGGATACCTACGAATTCCCGGGTGATGACACCCCGATCATCACAGGCTCAGCCTTGAAGGCATTAGCTAAAGCGAGCAATGTAGTGTTCCCTGTATCAATAGCGTATTGAACAACTGAATCTACAGTCTCTTTCACTTCTGTTTTTCGAGTTTGTGCTAAATACGTCAAAGACAAAACAAATGAACTGTGAGCAAAGTTAAAAACATTCACTTTACTGATCGTTGCAGCAGGTTCTTTCAGGTATTGTTCTGCCTGGTCCAACTCATTACAGCAGTAGTGACTGAGGCCGACATAATGTTTTCCAATTTCAGCGCTTTCTTGCAAAGACAATTCCTTGCTCAATTTCACCAACTTCTCTGCGGTTTGTCTCATATAAGAAGGATCAGCTTCCAACCAGTAAATCATACAGAGGGTGATTAACAACCGGGTGTGGTAGGTATTTTGTTGCGCTTCTTTATGATTTAATTCTTCTAAAATGACCTTGAATGTATCGGCAAGATTCCCAGTCAACTGATAGGACATGGCCAGCATAATTATAGCAAAACCCCTCGTGCTGGGATTATGCCGAGAAATATTTTGTACTGCCTGCTTTGCATAAGCAAGAACTCGGCCTCCATCGATAGGCGGAATCAGATAATACTGGAGACTTCGTAGAGCAGCGACTTCTCCCGATACTCTCTCTTTATCAGCAATTTCTATTGGTAAAGAAGCCTGAAGGGACTCGACCCGGTCTAATACTTCAGCCATATCAGCAATTCGCATCTGGTTCCAAAGAACCCAGGCATTCTGCATTAGCAGCTCAGGATCACCATCAACTAAAGCGCGGGGAAGCATATTTATTAGTCGCCCCAGGCGGCCCCACTGCTCTCTATTCATAAATTCGTGGCGATGGCGTACTATCAACTTACCTGCAGAACCTGAGTCGTTGAGGATCAGGAAATGATTGAATGCCTCCTCGATCATCCCATTTTCCTCAAACCAGATAGATGCCTGTTGATGAAGTTTTGCTATTTCATCTGCAGTGTAATGCCTTTCGAGGGAACGTTGCAGGACTTGCTGAAAAAGGTGATGGTAGCGAAACCATTCACCCTGATCATCAAGGGAAATACAAAAAAGGTTGGATTCTACCAACTTGTTGATAAAGAGCTGCCCGTC
>JAIVVP010000269.1:0-2714 GCA_049189775.1 Gemmatimonadota bacterium
TCTGGTTATCTTATTAGTTGAATTTGTAAATATATCTTTCATATCTCCAAATTCTATTACTTTGCCATTATCTAAAAATATGATTTCATCACATATTCTTCTTGCTTGACTGATATTATGAGTAATTATTAAAACTGTGCAATGATTTTTTTTATTTCTATCTAAAATAGCTTTTTCAATAAGTTCAACATAATCTGGATCAATATTTGCTGTAGGTTCATCTAAAACTAAATAGGAAGAGTGTAGAGCAATTGCCCCAGCGATTGCAACTCTTTGTTTTTCGCCTTGCGACAACTGATCTGGAAAACTGGCGAGCTTGTCTTCGATGTCCTCCGCCTTGCGGTCCACTTCATCCCGTGAGCTGACCTTCGAGTAGCGGACCAGGGAATTCAGATTGACCGCATTGTAGACCACGATTGCGCCCAACATGATAATGGCGGGGAGAACACCAAACAGCAGAAATCGACCGCGCATACTTTTATGGAAACTGACGGACTTGGGTGCAGAGGAATCTATTAATATTGTCATGGCTGGCTCAGGTACTTTGCTTGGTTAAAGAAAATAGGGTTAATCAGTAGCTTCTCAGAAGATTCCCGATCTTTTCGCGATTCATTTCATTGTCTTCTATCAGTAATATTTTACTCATCCTGTTGCTTCATCCGAGCTACGTCTACGTGCTGATATTGCACGCAGCGACTGCCTCGCGTATTTGTTTCAGTAACTGTTCACGGCTATAGGCATTCTTTTCCAGGACTTCCTCGACACATCCGGAGAGTCTGCTACGGTCTTCGTTACTCAGATCTTTTGCAGTAATAACAATGACCGGTATATCTTGCCATTCAGGTCTGGCACGCATCTCAGCCAGAAAACCGAAGCCATCCATCACCGGCATCATCAGATCCAGCAGGATCAGCCGTGGTTGAACATCGGCCATCATATCCAGCGCTTCCTGGCCGTTACTTGCCTCTGATACCTTCCAACCGTTCTTCTCCAGAGCGTGTGTCATAATACTGCGAGCCTCGACATCATCCTCAACCAGCAACACAGGGCAGTTTCCATCAGTACAATAATAGCGACTCAATGTTTTGTGTAGCAGCTCACGGTCTACCGGTTTGGTCAGGTAATCAACGGCACCAAGCGAGTAGCCGCGTGTGCGGTCATCGATCATGCTCAGCATGATCACCGGGATGTGCTGCAGTTCCGGATCAGCCTTCAGTGTTCTGAGTACCGCCCAGCCATCCATGCGTGGCATCATCACGTCCAGGGTAATGGCAGCAGGATGTATCTGACGTGCCAACTGCAGTCCCTGTTCACCGCTATTTGCTGTGACCACATTAAAGCCATCTTTAAGCAAGAAACGTTCAATAATTTCACTGGCTTCTGCATCATCATCAATAATCAGTATCGTCGAGCCTGGCGCAACGTCTTTGATAGATGCTAAATCAGCATCGGATAATTTCTGAGATGACTCTGCAGGGGATAATTCTGGTGTTGTTCCGGGAAGGATGGCGGGAATACGAACAGTGAATGTAGAGCCTTCGCCCAGAGTACTCCGAAGGCTGAGATCACCACCGAGCAATTGACAAAATCTTTTTGATATAGCCAGTCCCAACCCGGTGCCACCATAATCTCTTGTCGTTGAATCATCTGCCTGGGCAAATTCTTCAAATACGTGTTCAATCTTGTCCTCTGCAATACCGATCCCGGTGTCGCTCACTGCAAATGTTAACCATCTGATCCCGTCCTGTTCGGTACGATTAACGTGTAAGGTAACAGTGCCTTCGTGGGTAAACTTGGCGGCATTGGAGAGAAGATTGAACAGGATCTGGCGTAGCTTGGTTACATCCTGGTAGGCCATACCAAGATCCTTGCCACGTTCGATGGTCAAAGAGTTTTTGTTCTTCTCCAGCAAGGGGTGGGCGGTGGCACTGACTTCATCGATCAGTATTTCCGGATCAATTTCTTCAGCAAAGGCCTCCATCTTGCCAGATTCAATCTTTGATAGATCAAGCACACCGTTGATCAATGCCAGTAAGTGTATTCCTGACTGATGAATCTTCTTTAGGTCAGGAATGAAACCATTCTGATTCAGATCCTCGGCTTCTTCCATCAGCATCTCACTATAACCGAGAATGGCATTCATCGGTGTGCGTAATTCGTGGCTCATGTTAGCGAGAAATGAACTCTTGGCCTGATTGGCCTGTTCCGCCAGCTCTTTCGCTACAGCAAGTTCCTCTTCGACCTTTTTGCGTGCGCTTATATTGTTCATTGCACCAACAATCTCTACGGGCTCTCCGTCTTTATCACAAATCATACGAAGTTCATCGTTTACCCAGCAATAAGTGCCATCCTTGCGACGAAAACGGTATTCGATAACGTGGTGCCCTTCTTTGAAAAGATGCGACCATTCCTTATCAATGCGACGAATGTCATCTGGATGAATGTGTGATGGCATGAACCTGGGGTCTTCAAGATATTCCGATGGTTCGTACCCAAATATTTTTTTGATATTCTCGCTAATAAAGGTAGGGAGATAATTCTTGGTCTCAAAACTGTAGATAATGGCAGGCGATGCAGCCAGCAAGTAGGTCAAACGCCCTTTTTCTGCACTTAATGCATCGCTCTCTTCTTCAAGTAAAGCAATTTTTTCTTTAAGCGAGATTATGTCGTTTTTAGTCATTATCTTTTTTTTCAGTTTAGGACAAATTTCAGAC
>JAIVVP010000270.1:0-2688 GCA_049189775.1 Gemmatimonadota bacterium
AATCCTGGGTCTTGGAATAGTCATGAGCATGCCATCAGCAGTGGCTGACCCAGGCAAGGGCAAGGGCAAGGGCAATGCCTATGCACATAAGAGTCAAGGCTTTGGGCACATGACGCCCTATAGTCGTGTGGCGAAGTTACCCGTAGTAAAGGTTCATGGAAAGATCGATTATGAAGCGACATACGCAAAGGCTCGTGCAGCTTCAATCGCCCTGGCGACTTATGTTAAAGAAAAAGTAGAGGCAGAAGAACTGGGGCTTGATGTTATCCAGGGATATGACTGGATACTGGGTGGATTGGAGGAAGATAGCGCTGAAGGCATCTCTGAGGCCGTATTAAGAATTCCTTCTTCGAAGAAGATCAATCCCGACTTGCCTAGTAGTCCGGCGAATACCAAGAAAGCCAATGTGATGGATTTGTGCAACAAGAAGTGGGCCAGTATGGCGCTGGGTGTAGCACCCATCGTGGATGACAAGAAGGTTGTCAATGGATATACCCATTCTCCGACACTGCCTTGCGAAGTCGCCATCTGGAATGACGACAAGCATATCTATGTCGACATGCTGGATCCAAACGCCATCTTTACCCTGTTCTTCACCGATGTGCTGTTCAGTGAGGATATGGAAGACCCGGCATTTGCTGATGCGATCTATGCGATGCCCGAACAGGTCAAGTCAGAGATCATGGCAATTATCTATGCGGCACTCTCAGAGTTTGATCCTGAAATGAGTGAAATGGATCAGAAAATTGGTCCTGATTATCACTCAATTGATGATGTTGTTGCGGTGGTGGCTGATAGCCCGTATGCATCTCCATTCATGCACGTAGCCTACACCCAGGCTGATGACGAAGCATTCACACCTGCGGATTCACTCGCGGTAGCTGAGGCTATCATTGCGGCTATGAGCACACATGATAATAACCCCGGCGTGCACCCGACACCGATTACAGCAGACTATGAAGGAACTCCTTTAGTAGATGGCACAACACTGGACGATGTCCTCAGCACCGCTTCAAGCTGGAGATCGGCGCGCCTGTCTCCAATTACCATACCAGGTAAAAACCACATCATTGAGGCCTGCTCCCCCAAGTACGCAAAGATGGCACTGGGCACAGGTCTCCACCATGCAACTGCTTTGCCCTGCGAAATTACAGTACAGATCGTGGATCTTGATGGAAATGGTTCGAAGGAATCACTGGTAATCAGTTATCTGGATCCCGGTTTTATGCTGAATGCTCTATTTGCCGATGTAACAGATGCGGAGAAAGAAGGCTTTGCAGATATTCCGGGGAAGATCATGGTTGATCTGCAAAATGTTGTTACAGCTGCACTGGAGTTCGGCAACTCAGGCATGGATTTAAACCCCAGCGAGCAAATTTACTACAACATGCTGCCCTGAGCTTAGTTAATTGCGTACTCAAGTAACCCCTGGAGCCGTGGTATTTATTGCCCAGGGGTTATTTGAAGCTGGTTTTTATTCAGGGTGAAAAACGGGATTTAATAGTAATGAAAAAGTGGTTGACCATTATCATTTCAGGACTGTTACTAACAGTAGCCGTCCAGGCCAGGGCAGTGAATTATGAGCTACCTGATCTTGATGATCAGCAACAATCACTGGATCAGTACCATGGAAAGTGGGTGATTGTTAACTACTGGGCCACCTGGTGTGAGCTCTGCATGATAGAACTTCCCTACCTGGCCTCACTGCATGAAAGTAATAGAGAAGGGGATGTTGTTGTCGTCGGTATCAATTTTGAATCGATTAACGCGAAAAGCTTAAAGGCATTTGTAGCAGATAATGCGATTCCCTACCCTGTTTTGCGCAGTGAACCGAACCCAAAAACACCTCTTGGGCTGGTTCCTGCACTTCCTACCACCTATATTATTGATCCCAATGGCGAACTGGTAGCAGGCGAAGTGGGACTTGTGACACGTGAGCATCTTGAGGCGTTCATTGCCAAAAGGAGAGTCACCAGCCAGGATGACCCGCCGCAAAGCTGAAACTCCAGCAATGGCGGCGCTGATACGTTCGTTCCGCTATACCAATTTCGCCTCTTGCTATTTGTTATGAGATTTAATGCCGGATAACAACCGACGGCAAAGATCCGTTGCTTCACGGAGTTCACAACATTTGGCGCATTTGATCTTATTTGCTTGCCGAAGAACAAACTCGGCTGTATCAATAACTCGCTGGCTTCGCGGGTTCTTGGGACAGCTATCAATATTCAGATATTTGTCCAGTGTTCGGGTAGTAGGTGTCGACTTGTCTATGTACACAGGCCAGATTTTGCTTTCTTCCGCCAGTTCAATCTTGGTTTTTCCGAGGTCCTGTTCCCAGCAGGTCAATGCCAGGCTCATTACTTTAACAACATGTTCCCGTAATACGGACTTCTGATGACTGGTACCTGTATCGCTGATATCCGGATACTCCGGGATTTCTGCTCCCAGCATAATGTCAGGATTATCCTTGGCAAAAGCCAGAAGGTTACTGAGCGTTTGTTCCACAGCCTCCAGTCGCTGATGGTTTTGTAATGTAGGAGTTTCTTTGCCTTCGGGAGTTGTATTCAGTGCAACACCCAGGCCGTTTTCCCCCCTGACTCTTATGGTGTTGATAATGGCATTTCTTTGGAATTTATGGCCATCTTTATGTTTGCAATGAAGCAGTGTGCGTAGATTGCCCTTGTTTGA
>JAIVVP010000271.1:0-2647 GCA_049189775.1 Gemmatimonadota bacterium
ATCACCGTACTCAAGGGGAAAATTGTCGGTGATATTAACGCTGCCATGCATGTTCAGACTCGCAGCGCTACAGGTCCGCAGGAAGTCACCTACCTTCCCTGGTTAAGACTGGCCAAAGAAAGTTTTAATCAGGACGATTTTGCCACCAGTCAGCTCAATGTCATCCATATGGGGACAACCGGAATTATTGAGAAGAATGCTGACAGTGAAATTTCTTTCACACCATTGATAGAAAGTACGAAGCAATCCATGCAGATGGATCGGGATTTCCTTTTTATACAGCGAGACCCAAAAATCATTCTTGATAATTTTAAATCAGAAGAGAAAAAACAGGTCATTGCGGCACGTCTACAGGGACATGCCACAACTGCCTTCCCGGAAGGTTTGCTTGACGACGAAGGTAACAGGAAAAACAGCGAAAGCGACACCTTGATTAGTGAAGGTGATATCAATGTCATTGTTATTGCAGATACAGATATTCTTAATGATACTTTCTGGATAAGAAACAAACCCTATTTCGGCATGACCCTCCCGCAACCAATCGCAAACAATGGTGACTTTGTCGTTAATGCACTGGAGAACCTGTCTGGTAGTAATGACCTGGCAAGTCTCAGGACCCGGGGTGAATACACGCGTCCCTTTGAAAGAGTCGAAACCATCCGCCGCCAGGCAGAACTGGAATATCGTGAGCGCGAACAAAAACTTGTCGCGACCCTGCAGGAAACCGAGCAGAAGATACGCACACTGCAACAGACACAGGGTAAGGATGATGCAGAAAGCGCCATGTTACTCACACCGGAACAGAGTGCAGAGATTGAGAAATTTCAGACACTGCGTATTGATACCCGTAAACAATTACGTGCAGTTCAACATGAACTAAAGAAAAATATTGAATCTCTCGGTGCCAAATTACGTTTCTTTAATATCGCATTCTTGCCACTGATCATTATCCTGATTTCCATTGGCACGGGTGTTTATCGCGTCACTCGTCGTAATTAATAAGACAGAGTCAAGGTTTTAACACTCATGAAGCATCAAAAGCTATTGCTCCTTTCTGCAGTGACAATTACCATAATTATTACTGCAGCATTCTTTAATCAATCCCGTGCACCGAAAACCACCGTTGAAAAAGAAACCCTGTTTCCGGAACTCGCCAACAAAATTAATGATGTCACAAGTATAAAAATTAAAAGCAATGGAAACCCTGATGTCATCCTGCAAAAAATGCAAGGCGGTCAATGGGCTATACAAAGTGCAGACAACTACCCTGCACAATTTGACAAGGTAAAGGATGTTGTCGTTAGTTTATCCCAGCTGAAGATACTGGCCACAAAAACAGACAACCCGAAGCTTTACCCGGAACTGGGTGTTGAAGGCCCTGAAGGCGATAACACCAGCTCATTATTACTGACACTCAGCGATCAATCTGGCACAGCACTGGCATCGCTTATCGTCGGCAAACCGCGAAAAAACAATACTGGAAATAATCGACCTAATCTCTATGTTCGTAAAGCAGATGCAAAAAATGCACTTCTGGTCGAAGGCTACCTGCAACTTAAATCAAACAACAACGCCTGGTATGAGCGCAATGTAATTCACATCCCTGCTTCGCGCATACAGGATGTGAATATCGTGAAAAATAATGGCGATCACCTTTTGATCAGGAAAGTCGCTGAAGGCGATACCGATTTCAAGGTAATAGAAGGTAACACTGCATCACCTTCGGTATTATTGAATAAACTGGGTACGTTTTTTGAGGACATAAATGTTGAAGGTGTCCACGCGGTTAATAATTTCGAATTCCCTGATGACACTACGATCACGACATTTACTACATTTAATGGTTTGATTATCACTGTTAAAAATGTACTTAGTGACGGCAAAGCCTTTGCACATTTTTCATTCACAACAGCAGCATCGTCCAGTAGTAATACTGATGAAATGCCAGAGAGTAATTCGGAAACCATCAGTGCCGAAGAAGAAAGTCAGCTGTGGAATCAATTTCTGGGCCATTGGGTCTATGAAATCCCCGAGTTCAAATTTGAGACGCTGGACGTGAATGTTGCCCAGTCGTCTGAATGATTAGCCCTAAACTTAAGTAAAGAACTGCAAGCTCTAGGCGATCAAGCTATACTGCCCCGCGTGATCATACCCATACTACCTGGAAATAAACTTGGTAAAATCAAGCGAAAATAATTTAATAACCTTTCAGGATCTGATCTTCCAGCTACAACATTTCTGGGCAGATCAAGGCTGTATTATTGAACAACCCTATAGCGTAGAAATGGGTGCGGGGACATTTCATCCCTCAACCTTTTTACGTGCCATCGGTCCAGAACCATGGCATGCAGCCTATGTACAGCCTGCACGGAGACCTACTGATGGCCGTTACGGAAAGAACCCCAATCGCTTGCAACATTATTTTCAGTTCCAGGTTTTATTAAAGCCTTCTCCTGATGAGATCCAGGAGCTGTATCTTGAGTCCTTGAAGTATCTCGGCATCGATCCACTGGTACATGATATTCGTTTTGTTGAAGATAACTGGGAATCACCAACGCTTGGTGCCTGGGGCCTGGGTTGGGAAGTCTGGCTGGATGGTATGGAGATCAGCCAATTCACATATTTCCAGCAGGTCGGCGGCCTGGAT
>JAIVVP010000272.1:0-2620 GCA_049189775.1 Gemmatimonadota bacterium
ACTCGGAAAAACCGAGGATCGCGTTTAACGGTGTACGCAGTTCATGGCTCATATTAGCCAGGAACTTACTTTTCGCCCGATTTGCATCTTCAGCCAATTCTTTCTCGGCCTGCAGTTCCAGCGTCCGCAGTCGTTCGGCTTCAGCCTGTTTGTGCGCTGTGATATCGCGTATGACTCCCTGAAACCCCGCAACAGTACCATCTTCAGCGTGCCGTAGGGTGGCGGTCACCAGGGCGTCAACCTCCTGGCCATCTTTGCGGCGAAGCTTAACCTCGAAATCATTGACCGATCCATGTTGCAGCATGAGCTCCTGAAAGCGAACGCGGTCAGCCGGATCGGCATAGGCATCCAAGACTTTCATTTGCAGGGCCTCGGCGCGGGTGTATCCCGATACGACTTCACAGGCCGGGTTGATATCCTCAACCTGACCGTCTAACGTTGTAATAAAAATTATATCATTTGATTCTTCAAAGATGGTGCGATATTTTTTCTCACTCTGAGTTAACCATTTTTGATGCTCTTCGAGTTGCCGGTTTAAATCATCGGATTCTGTTTTCGCATGCTCAGTCTGCCGTTTCAACACGTTGATACGGTCAGCCAACGCCAGTGAGAGAAATAGTACCATGCCTGTCACTGCAAAAGGGGCAAGATGGATGTGCACCGGGATATGAACTATTTTTAATATGTGTAATACAAGAATAATGACATTCAGCCAGAACATGCTCCAGGCCAGAATATAATACCGTGCCGGTTGATAACCCTTGCGCCAGGCTTGAACCCCGGCAATCATCATGACAAGGATGGTAGGTATTGACAGGACGGCCGCCCCTATCTGAGCCCAATTGATCTGTTGCAACACTGCGAGAAAAGCGAGAAGGAGAAAGGGAATACGCAATCCAAGCAGATACCGGTGAAGTGTCGGGGCATGAAATTTGGTCTGGAGAAATACCATTGCAAAGTTCAACGCAAAAATCATCGCAATTACGGGAAAGAAAATTGTGGCAATATGGTTGAATACTATCTGGTTGGGCCACAGGTACTGAAACGTCAGGCCATATTCCAGGGTTGCCAGATGCAGCGTTATACACAAAAGAAACAACACGTAATGAAGATAGGCGCGATCACTCAAGGCCAGAAAAAGAAAAAAATTATAAGCCGCCATGATGCACAATGCGCCCAGGAAGAGACCTAAAAAAAGTTGCTGATGCGAGGTGTGGGCACTAAATGCATCGGCTGACCACAGGATCAGCTCAAGCAGCATAAAGCCTGTACTTTGAATACGAAGGTACAGGGTTTGTTCTGCTTGGGGAGGCATGGCGACTTTGAACACCGCCTGGCGATGTTCGACCTCCCGGACGTCAAAGGGTCGTTTATCACCGGCCTGTTTGACCTGAAATTGACCAGTGGCATCAGGCAGATAGAGATCTATGAAATCCAGATAAGGTGTCTGTACAACGAGACGCCAATCTGTTTGGCTAAGACTTTCATTTTGCAGTCGAACTCGCACCCAGTAAGCAGAATCGGTAAAACCTATTGTAGGTATATCTGTTTCACTGAGGATAAACTGCGTCTCATAGTCTGCTGATGTCACATCGTCAATGGTCAACCCGCCTGTCGGGTCTTCCAAATATTCCAGATGCAAGCCCAATGAATATTTCTCTTGCCCATCGGTGAGGATGATAGGTTCCCGGGCATGGGCGGATATGATGAGCCACCCCAAAAAACTGCAGGCAAACATCGTTAAAAAGAAAAATGTGGAGATTCGTTTCATGGCAATTACTCAAAAACCTGTATATTGTTCATATCTCAAATAAATCTTCATTTTTCTGAGAGATTAAAACCAGGGTATAATTTTGTTGCACAATCTGGACAAATACTGTGAGTGAATTCTGCTTCCGAATGATCGCGGATGTATAATTCAATTTGAGTCCAATATCCCTGGTCATCACGGATGTTTTTACAGCTGGCGCAAATTGGCAGAAAGCCCCTCAGTTGTTTTACTTCGTCAAGGGCCTTCTGGAGCTCGATATTTTTTTTCTCCAGGCATCTTTGCAGAGAATGTAAATTAATATGCGTATTAACGCGGGCCAGGACTTCTTCAATCTGAAAAGGTTTAGTAATGTAATCGACGCCGCCTGCAGAAAAGGCTTTCACCTTGTCTTTAAGTTCATTCAAGGCACTGATAAAGATTATTGGAATGTGTCTGGTCTGTTCATCTGCCTTTAATTTTCTGCAGACTTCATAGCCATCCATATCCGGCATGACGATATCCAGAAGGATAAGATCGGGGAGGTCGGCCTGCACGGTCTTTAAAGCAATCTCGCCGCTAATGGCAGGTCGCACACGAAAGCCGTGCTCTGTAAGAATCTGCCGCAATACCGTCAGGTTCTCAGGTTTATCGTCAACAATCAGAATGTTGCCTTTATTATTGGTTTGAGCTGTCTCCATCATTTCACCATAAAATTGTTATTTTAAATTCTTGCCAACAAACTCTCGCAATACATCGGGGTCCTGGGTGCCCAGGAGGACATCTTTTTTTTTGCCCTGTTCGCAGAAGATGAATGCCGGGAATCCATGGACCTTGAATTTTTCAGTTACGACGCTCTGATATTCGATATCC
>JAIVVP010000273.1:0-2597 GCA_049189775.1 Gemmatimonadota bacterium
ATGGATAGATATTATGCAAGGGTTGAAACCAAGATCTTTGACATTTATCACACCTGAAGGCGTCGAATGGGTCAAAACCCTACATGATCAACGTGTGCCAGATGATTGTTCAGATGTAGTTGTCTATCCTTTTGTACAAGCATATTTACCTGAAATTTCAGGAACGTGTCAAAATGCTCATATTCAAAATAACCATATGAATAAATTTAGAATTGAAAGAAAAGATGAAAAAAACGAATCTAATATACGTAAGCATTTTAATATTCATTAATCTGTTTTTTTCTGCCTGTTCGACAACATCAGAACGTAATGTGCCTGTAGAAGATCGGTCTGCTACGATAAGCAGCCATCAAGACTCAGGAAAAGAAACTAATGTAGTTACCAACACAGAAAAAGAGCCTGAATCGTCTCATGTAATTATTACACCTGAGCATAGTCTTCGTCAGGAATCTATCACTGCACAATCGACCAGTCCTGTTGCGCTGGCATTTCTGGAAGATGCTGATAAATACACAATAGCAGGTGACAGTGCTCGTGCAGTCGCAAGTCTGGAAAGAGGGCTTGATATTGAACCGAAAAATCCCTGGTTATGGAACAGGCTGGCATCAGAACGTTTAAAACAGAAGATGTGGGCAAAAGCGATCACCCTGGCTAAAAAATCAAATGCCTTCGCATCGGGCCACAATCAATTACAGAAAGATAACTGGCAGATTATTTCTCAGGCAAGAACAGCATTGGGTGATAAGGAAGGTGCAAGAAAAGCTAATAAAATGATTGAACGCTTTAGTACGGAGAAGACTTAATTAGCAGAATGGTTTTGTTAACTTAATATACTCAAATATCATTTTCAGATATTTCTATTGCTTTATATCGTGATGCCATCGTAAGGTTTTCATCGGGGCGTATCTGGGCCTTTGCCTTGAGATGTGAAAGAAATTGTTCGGCGTTGGGCAATGATTCCCAAACAGCAGGTAAAAAGGTTGCACTGCGCTGACCGGATTTGATAATCAGACCATCGATATCGGGATTTAGTTGTTGAATCAGATCAGCGTCTGAATCGAATACTATGGGTTCAGCAGGTGTCAGTATAGAAATACTCAGTGTTATCTTGTCGAATTCATCTTCATTCAGTGGTTTGAATCTTGGATCCCGGAAGGCAGCAGCGTAGGCATATTCAGCAACACTTTTAGCTAACGGGTATCTGGCCTCAAGGGTGCCGATACAGCCACGCAATGTCTCTAAAATCTTTAGTGTGACAAATGTTGCCCTGACTGCCTGTAGATCAGGGTCGTGATCTTCAAGGTTTATGTTTTCTGGCTCATCTGTTTGTAAGCCATACTGGATACTTGAGCGCGCGATGGATACCAGTATCTGTTTCTGTTCCTGTGTATACATATTTATAAATTAAATGAATCAACTAACAGAGTAAGCACCATAACCTACAACCCTGTCTTTGCTTCCGGCGGTGTCCCCTGAATTTCTTAGATCGAGTGTTTTAGCATGCAGGTGTTTTTTTCTTGCAAGTTGTAATAAACCACGCATAGGCATACAGCCACAGGCCTGTTCTGAGCCGATGGCTTCCAGTTGTAAATTTTCAATGGCTTTGCTGGTAGATAAATCCAGCTGCTGTGCTGTTTCATAATCATGGAAATGACTGAGATCAGAACTGATAATGATTTGTGTGGCTTCATCTCCCCATAAAACTTCCAGGACTTCTGCAACCTCTTCAGGAGAGGCCTCACCAACAACGATGGGAACTAATTTAAACTGATCAAGCACAAGTTGCAGAAAGGGCAGGTGTACTTCAAGACTATGTTCCTGTGCATGGGCTGCATCAGCGACGCTTACTTGAGGCAGGTTTCGTACCGAGTCATAGGCATCCTGATCAATTTCAATCTTGCCCAGTGGCGTTTCAAAGTAATCTGCTGAGCTTAACGCCAGTCCCTTTAAATAAACCCGATGTGAAGGACCAAGTAAAACAACACGACTGATTCTTTCCCTGTTAGCGAGTAAACTGGCATATACGGTCGCAGCAATCGGACCTGAATAAACCAGACCTGCGTGTGGGGCAATAATCGCTTTTGCGGGCGGCGGGATGTCATGAACGCCATTGAGCAACGATTGCACCATTTGTTCCAGCTCAGCAGGATTGGCTGGATAGAATTGTCCCGCGACTGCAGCTGGTCTTATAGTGCTTTTTTCTTTGTTTTGACTATCATTCATATATATGAACAAATTTAGTGTTAATACTTGAGATAATTATAGGGTGTATTTGAAATACTTGCAGAGATGATGATGAATTCAATAGCTTCAGTGGTTGAAACAAAATACTGGCACGAACTGGATGATGGTCGGGTGCAGTGTGATGTTTGTCCACGGGCCTGCAAATTGAAGGAAGGGCAACAGGGACTTTGTTTTGTTCGGGAATGCAGAGATCATCAAATTGTGCTGACAAGTTATGGTCGTTCCAGTGGTTTTTGTATTGACCCTATTGAAAAGAAACCCTTGAATCATTTTCTGCCGGGCACGCCAGTACTTTCATTTGGTACTGCGGGTTGCAATCTGGCCTGTAAATTTTGCCAGAACTGGGATATTAG
>JAIVVP010000274.1:0-2587 GCA_049189775.1 Gemmatimonadota bacterium
ACCACTCGGCCATGTTCATCAATAGCTTCACTGGCATCTAGACTCAAACGGCGTAGTCTGAGAGACAAACGTGTTGCGTAAATAAGCAGCGTTAATGTAATGATGAAAAAAACGAGCAACGTTTTATTAAACAAACTCACCAAAGCGTTTCTCTGTAACATTAAAATACTGTTTGTTGTTTCCTCGACAACCACTACACCTCTTCTTTCATCATCTCTCCATATCGGTGCCGCTGCTGAGACAATAATTGCTTTCCCGTCTGGTGACGCCCGCCACCGTGATGTTACGGATCCCTGCAGCGCCAGCATTATTTCATCTCCCTCCAATCTCGAAGCACCCGCCAAATCATCTTTAAAGTTTTTTGGGGCCATCGGCAGAATAAATGAATAAAAAATATTTAATGGCTGATCAGAAAAATCTTTCTGTAATTTACCCAGGGTGGATAGAACCTGTGCAGCACTGTCCAGAACCCAGACACGCCGCCCATCCCTGTCATCCAGCCGTGATATGACTCTTTCAATTTCACTGGATGGCTTGAGTAATCGACCGGGCATGATTGATGTGTAAGCACCAGCAGTGCCTACACTGGATTCGACCATGTCAACCCCGGAACCTTCAATGCTCCTGACGACAAATCCCAGCCTTTCATTCAGCAAATATAAAGGCAACGATATTTCCAGATTGTAACCCGTCTCTGTTTGCTGCCACTCTGCAGAAATATTTGTCACATGCCTGACATGCTCTTTCTCTTCATACCATTCATCAATCACTGTATCTATTTGAAAGGGATTAAACCTGCCGGGTGCCGAGGTAGCAAAGTAATAGCGTCGCTTGACTGAATATTCGTCAGCGATGACAAGTTCTACGTGATCACTATTCAGGATTACATCATCATTTGGCTTTTGATAGCTAACATGTGGATCCTGGACCTGTAACAATATCTGCAGATTATTCCCCTGCTGACCGAGGATGAGTTTATAGCTGAGTTCAGCCTTTTCACCTTTCGTGTTCTCCTCCTGATAGACCTTCGACCAGGCAAGATAATCAAGCCAGTCATCTGTATAACCATCGAGCTGAATTGGTGTTTGTAATTTTTGAATAAAAAGAGAATGTTCTGCGCTGTCCTGCGTATAAGGAAATAAGGTATATTGCTCATGCAATGGTCCGGCGGCGGCTCTGGCTGCATCCATCAGGGATGATTCCAGCCCGGTTCTTAAATATCTATCAAGTTCACGCAGATACTCATAACCAAGAACAGGAATACTTAAAACAGCAAGAGACAGAACCAGTAACTTCAGGCGGATTGTAAATCTGATTTTCTTCATCTATGAATTATCTATCCTGGATTACATGTTCCAGCGATAACCCATACCATACATCGTTTCAATACATTCAAACTCCCTGTCGATCTCCTTGAATTTCTTTCGTATCCTCTTCATGTGTGACGTGACTGTACTGTCATCCACAAATATATTTGCTTCACTCATTAACTGATCTCGATTTTTCACATGACCTGGAATACGTGCAAGCGCATGCACAATCCAGAATTCTGTGAGTGTAAGATCAATACGCTGTCCTTTCCATTCAACCAGTAAACAATCAACATCAATCATCAAATCTTCATGAATGATACGTTTATTCCCCTGATCGCTCTCTTGCATGGCGTTGATACGTCGAAACAAGGCAGCAACCCTGGCTAATAGCTGATGAATGTTAATGTCTTTGGTAATGTAATCATCTGCCCCCAATCTCAAACCCGATATCGCATCAAAATCAGAATCACGGGCAGTTAAAAAGATAATCGGCAAGGTTGATGAAAGGCTTCTTAATTCCCTGCATATCTCAAATCCTGCCTCTGCATCATCACCCAATCCAATATCCAGTAACACCAGGTCCGGCAAGCTTGATTTGAAAGCTTGCGTGGCAGCGTTTTTATCCTCATAGGTCGTCACTTCGTAATTCTGCTTCCGCAGTGCATCTGCATAATTCTCACGTATGCTGAGTTCATCTTCTACTAATACAATATGTTTACCCATTATTAATCCCGGTTTTCCAGATTGGCTGGCCTGCTTGGCTTTTCTCTACTGTAACCCAATAAAGTGTCTGATTGTTGACTGACACTTAAATTTCCATATTTCTGCCACATTTCGCCAGCACATTTCCTTAATTGAAACTCGCTGCTGTCAGCATTCAAGTCTTTAATAGATGACAGGTAAATATTCTATAGATTCACAAATTAACAAAGGAAAATAATCATGAGTCATTTTAAAACAATCATATTCACCAGCCTGTTTTTATTGTCCACAATTACTCACGCAGAAACAGATAAGCAGCAGAGCACAGAAAACATCGGAAATGAAGGCCTGGGCTTTGGTATTGGTGCCCTTATTGGTGGCTTGATTGCAGGCCCTCCTGGTGCATTAATCGGTGCTGCTGGGGGATCTATCTTCGGCAATAATAAAGCCAAAAATAATCCGCCAGGAGATACCGGCCATAAAAATAACAAATAGCCCGGCACTGGTGATTAAAAGAGAAGTACCCAGGTCGGGCTGTCTGGCAATGAGCAGTACGGGAATGAGCAAGATGA
>JAIVVP010000275.1:0-2581 GCA_049189775.1 Gemmatimonadota bacterium
GTACGCCTGTTCCAGGTTATCTGCGTTAAACATACTGGTACATTCTTCTATGCTTCCGGTAAAGCGAATGCGTCCCTCATGCAGGATCGCAACACGATCACATAAGACTTCAATATCTGCCAGCATATGGGTACTGAAGAAAATCGTTTTGCCTGCAGCCTTCAATTCGATCAGGTATTGTTTTAAATAGGCCCTGGCTTTTGGATCCAGACCACTCATGGGTTCATCAAGTACCAACAGATCCTTTTCACTCATTAAACAAGATGCCAGACCCAGCTTCTGGGCCATCCCTTTTGAAAATTCCCTGACCGGCTTTGCTAATGCTGACAAATCCAGATCAAGGATCCTGAATAAATCTGTCACCTTTTCACTGTTGTATTCGATGCCATGAAGTTCTGCCATATAGACCAGAAAATCCTTACCGTTAAGATAATAGGGAGGCATAAATCTTTCCGGGAGGAATACCAGGTTTTTTCTTGCTTCTTTTTTTGTGTGCGCAGTGCCGAAGATCTCAATATTGCCGGAAGTCACATCGCAAAAATCAAGCAGGCATTTAATCAGCGTTGTTTTACCTGCGCCATTGACGCCAATTAAACCGGTAAACTCACCTGTACTGACAGTCAGATCTATCTGATTCAGGACTTGAACACTGGCAAAAGATTTACAGAGTTTTTCTATCTTGATCGCTGTATCAGTCATCGCACCATGCTTTATTATTTATTGCTCGATTGTAGGGCCCCAGATTGTAAAGCCCTATGACAAAAAATTAAACTTCATAAAAAAAGCCCGCTTTCGCGAGCCCTTTTTTGCTAACACAAAAAATGATTAGTAAACGAACACCTGTCCACAATCCTGAAAGTCATCAAACAGATCATAGATATCTGTTGCTATATTCGTACCAGGCGTAGTTGGCAGAGCAACCGTCCCCGTCGCTGTCGTGCAAGTGGGAACTATTGATACAAAATTTATCGTATCAAAAGTATTAATGACACCATCAGCTACGGTTAGACGTAGCACACCAGTATTGGGCAAACCATCATCAACCTTCAGATCCAGTTCCCGCGCAACATTAACCGGTATATTTCGACCCATGTGCAGGTTCAAACGAGGTGCATTAGTACCAGAGAACCCTTGATTTCGAGTCAATATTAAAGGGCCACTAAAGGCGTTGAGTGGTGCGGCCGCGCTCGTAGCATAAACTGCCTCACTTGCTGGAGCGACAATAGATGGTGTAAAACCACCGGCCAGAAATTGGGATCTGGACAATTGTGTCCATGCAGCTGCTGCTTCTAAAAGAGTATTATCAATACGCCCGTTACCATCGCCACCAATCAGCTGGGCCACCGGGACACCCAGTGCAGGTGCTGCGTTTGCTGCAGGCCAGTCACCCGGAACCTGACGATAACGATCGATAAAGCCGAAATAGGCTGCCTGGATACCTGAATTCTGATCCGCCATGTTGCGTACGCGAGCACTATTGATCAATTCCTGACCTTTAAGGATGCCACCAAGTAGTAAACCAATAATCACCAATACAATTGCGATTTCTACGAGTGTGAAACCCGCCTGTTTTTTGTTGTTCATTTCTATTCTCTTCATTTTACATTACCTCTTTCACTCATTAATTCGTTCAGTGTATTGAGTAATGCAACTGTCATGCCATGTTCATAACATGCTGATTTATATTGAATTATAATTGCTACTAGCTCAAAAATAGCAAGGCGTTTGATGATAATTCATCAGGACTGTCGATATTTCAACAGACTGTTCACTAGCTAACATAGCATCCCGGTTGTTATTCGAAGCCTATTTTATTGGGCATTTTCGCGCTCCAGCCTGTTCAGTCGATCTTTCAGAAATTGCAGTTCATGGGCATCGGTAATTGCACCACTCTCCAATAAGCCACCAATCAGTATTTTTGCGCTCTCTATTTCGCCCATATCTTCGAGGACATATATCTCCATTTGTTTTACCCAGGGAGGGATATCTTTCACTGTAAGCTGCTGGGTAACCGCATGTGCATATTCTAGTGCCAGTGGTAAATCTTTAAGCCGATGCTTGGCAACATATATCGCATGAACCATGGATGGCCATCGCCGATTCGGATCTTGCACAAACTGTTCAGAAATAAATTCCAGCATTTGCCGTTTTTTTTCATTGTCAGGAATGACACCATAAATACGTCCCGCTGCAAGTAAGGGATACTGACCTTCAGGATCAAGCGTTAAAATTCTTTCCAGCCAGTTGATGACTCGATGATAATCAAGGTTTTTAAATGGCACACTGACCCCTGGTTGATTATCAAACGCCTGTAGCCAGAGCATAAATAATTTTGCGATTGCAATGGAATCTCCCAGACCTATCAACTGTGACTCTATTTTCGAAGGAGGTTCAGGCAGTGGCTTGATGTGTATTGTTGCCAGGGGACTAGAGCTTGACCAGTAAATCTGGCAAAGAAAGGCCAGGGTTAAAGCAGCAAGGATAAATACAGGAACATCTTTTACTGAACGTTCATCTTGTCTGTTGCTTACACGCCAGAAATTCATGCGACTGTAGCAGTCCTGGCATTATGATTTGAAAC
>JAIVVP010000276.1:0-2545 GCA_049189775.1 Gemmatimonadota bacterium
AAGAAAAACCAGACAAAACAACAAAACAGGCCAAAAAAAAGAAAACAGGAAAGAAAAAAACAAACAAAAAAAAGAAGGCCAAAAAGAAGACCAGTAAAAAGAAAATAACCAAAAAGAAAACCAGGAAAAAAACCAGGGGAAAGATTCAAAAAAAGCAATGATGATCAACGAAACAATTATTACAACATTAAATGAAGATGGATCAGTTCATATTGCGCCCATGGGTGTGAGACGTGAAGATGAATTTTATGTCATTGCACCCTTTAAACCTTCAACAACATTAAATAATCTTGAACGTAGCGGCCAGGCTGTCATTAACATGATAGATGATGTGCGTATCTTTGCGGGCTGTCTTACGGGACACTATGATTGGCCGACAGTAGACACATCGGTGATAGATGGGAAACGACTGCAAGCCGCCTTGAGTCATATTGAGATTGAAGTTGCTCACCAGGAAGGAGATGATATTCGACCTGTGTTTTATTGTTCTGAAAAACACCAACAGACCCATGCACCGTTTATGGGATTAAATCGGGCGAAAGCAGCAGTGCTGGAGGCAGCGGTTCTTGTCAGCCGCCTGCATATGCTCCCCGAGGAAAAGATTGATAGTGAGATTGAGTATTTACAAATTGCTATTGATAAAACTGCCAGTGAACATGAGCTAGAGGCATGGAACTGGTTGATGGATCGAATTAAAACATTTAGAGAGCAAAACGCGAAAAAAGAGCAGGGAAGTTCAGCATGACAGGTATGTTAGCCAGTGTTTCCAACCTGCAAGAGGCAAAAATTGCACTCCAGGAAAACGTCGATATTATTGATTTAAAGGATCCTTCACAGGGAGCCCTGGGTGCCGTGACAACAGAAGTTGCACAGGAAGTTGTGAAGTTTGTTTCAGGTCAATGTCTGGTCAGTGCGACCATTGGTGATTTGCCTATGCAGGCAACACTTATTGGTAAGGCGATTACTACGATGGCATCAACAGGCGTCGATATCATTAAAGTCGGTGTCTTCGATGATTTGACTGATGAAGTGATTGCTTCCCTGAAAGAACAGGCGATTAAAGGTGCAAAGGGTATTAATGGCAAACAATTTACCATTGTCGTCGTGTTTTTTGTTGATAAAGGGCTAGACTCAAAGAAGATATCTGATTTGGCAAAAGCCGGGATCAGGGGAGTGATGCTGGATACCGCCGATAAAACCAAAGGAAACTTAAGAACACATATGGAAGATGAAGAATTACAGTCTTTTGTAAACCAGGCAAAATCATATGGTTTACTTGCAGGGCTTGCGGGTTCTTTGAAGGCTAGTGATATTTCGCCTTTGCTCGACTTAGAACCAGATTATCTCGGTTTTCGTGGGGCTTTGTGCCAGGATAATTCACGCATCCAGGCCCTGAATAGTTCTTCCGTTAGAAACATTCGTTCACTGATTACAAATGCAAATAATGACTCTGTGCATGTAAGGGCAGGCACACAATAATTATCAAGAGGGATTAAAAGATGGCACAGTGGAGAAAAAAAGAGAAAGACGCGACTTATAGCGATGAAGAAATTGAATCACGTCTGAAAGAAGAATTACCTGCCTGGTATTACGAAGGTGGATGGATCCGCAGGAAGTATAATACCAGTGGCTGGAAGGGTACCTTAATGGTGATCAATACAGTTGGCCACCTTTCAGAAGCGGCCTGGCATCATCCTGATATCACAGCATCCTATGCCTTTGTTATTGTGAAGTTAATGAATCATGCGGCCAAAGGCGTGACTGATAAAGATTTTGAATTGGCAAAAAAGATAGAAGAAGTTGTTATGTGGCAACCAGGTATTGATGAAGAAAGTGCGCTTGATGGCACACCGGATGATCCCAGGTTTAAATATATGAAATACAATAAATAATTATCAGGCTCATGCGCCAGCCCAAATCATGGCATATTTAACAAGCAGTATGATATGTACGACAAAAACTATGGTTAATATTATTCCAACAATGATGAATTGATGGACTTTGCCATATTTAAACTGTCGCTCACGATTTTTTTCACTCTGAACGCCAATAAACATGGCGATGACACCTTGAAACACTTCCCATAAGGCAAGCGTTTCCTCTTCTTCCTGCTTTTCTTCTATTTCATTCATATAAAACCTTTTCTAGAATCTATAAAGTAATCTCGTCATTGTAACTACAATTATTCACCTGATGAAATATCAACTTCTGGCTTGTCGATGCCAGGCCCTTCATCTCTGAAGTGTGGTGGCCAGGAAGATGTCTGGCGGGCATCATCGGGGACTGCAGATATTAGCCAGTGTTCTAACTGAGAAAGCACATTTGCATCTTTGGCAATTCTATATATACGACTATGGATACATTCTCTATCACCGAACTCACAGGTATTATCATTAGTGCCACCACAAGCACCATTGGCCAGTCCTTTAGGGCAGGTTTCGGGACAGATATATTGTGTCTCTGCCAGTCGGCACATGCCGCAGGTTTCACAGCCAAATAAGGGGGCCTTGATCAGTCGTTCTATTCGTTCCAGTATTTTGTCTGC
>JAIVVP010000277.1:0-2542 GCA_049189775.1 Gemmatimonadota bacterium
TTTGCCAGAATATCTTTATCCAGATCCAGTCCTGTTGGATCCATCTGGAAGTTATCGAGAAAACAACCGCGAATGGAATTGACCTTATCCGGTGTTAGATCTTTAGCCCATGCATCCTCTTTGTCCAGCAACCAGCGATCTGCGGGCACTTCACGGGAACAATCACGGCCCGTCTGGATATTTTTCCAGAAAGTCTCTAGATGGTTCTCGGTCTGGATGGTGTCCTCTGTGTCCCCGGCTCCGGGGAAAAGGCCACCAATACCGACAATTGCGATACGTTGCATTAAGTTATCTCTTTGATTTATATAGTAATTAATAAAAATGTGGGCTCAGTATCCGATCCTGGGCCAAATCCTGACTAATCTTCTGATTTTTCAGGGGTCGAAGTATACATTGAGGGCGCTTTTTGATCGTGTGCTTTTCAGGCTATTTTCAGGCAAAGACACTGATTTATATGCACAAATTGAAAAATTAGAATGTGGACATACATTAATATAAAGCAGGATAAATGTTAAAGTATGAACCGAAATATCATTACTAAAAGTATAAAGATGAAAAGATTACTGCAGGCCGCAATCACGATTTTCACCGTTATTATCCTTTCCGGGCACACCTACGCCGCGGACAAGGTCACTGTGAAAACTGCCAGGATATCCGAAGTTGCGATTTACCCGGAGCGTTCGGCACCTGCAGCAGTCGTCAGTCTCAATGAAAGCACCATCAGTGCACGTATCGCAGCCAGGGTTGATGAGCTTTCTGTCCGCGTTGGGGACATTGTCGAAAAGGGCGGTGATCTGGCAAAGCTTGATTGTTCTGATTACGAGCTCGCCTATCGTGAGACTGTCGCCAGACAGGAAGCCCTGCAAACCAGAAGAGATTATGCACAGCGCAGGATGGAACGCACACGTCAGCTCATCGAAAAACAATCCATTGCTGAAGAAATACTTGATGAACGTGAATCTGATTACGCGGTATTGGGTTCTGAACTGAAAGGCATACAGGCCGAGATAAAAAGGAAAAAACTTGATCAGTCACGCTGTACAGTCACCAGTCCTTTTCGTGCGCTGGTGATTGAGCGTGCAAGTGCAGAGGGTGAATTTGTAAGTGTCGGAACAGCACTGGTAAAGATTATAGACATTGATAACACAGAAATATCCGCACAGGTGTTAAGCCGTGATGCCACGCAGTTGAAACAGGCAAGCACCCTTTTCTTTGAACATAATGGTATGC
Source organism: Gemmatimonadota bacterium (assembly GCA_049189775.1). Classification (GTDB taxonomy): domain Bacteria; phylum Pseudomonadota; class Gammaproteobacteria; order Eutrophobiales; family Eutrophobiaceae; genus SMWN01. The sequence goes on from JAIVVP010000277.1 coordinate 1,231, forward strand.
GTTATCCGGTAGAGCTTAGATCTATTCTTGCTGTCATTAATGCTGAAACAAGAAATCGTGAAGGCAGATTAATCTTTACTGATACTCATGCCCTGCCCGGTGCAACCGGTAAACTCGTCTGGCGCGATAAACGTGCGCATATACCCGGCGATTTACTGGTGCGCCGCAATGGTGAGCTTGGTGTGTTTACTGTCGAAAAAAATATTGCCCGGTTTAATTCAATACCAGGCGCACAGGCAGGTCGCGCCAGTGCCACCGCATTGGCTGATGATGTTCGTGTTGTTACAGAAGGACATTATTCCCTGACTGAAGCTGCACCCGTCGATATCGTCAATTAAACATGACTTTGTTGCAGCGTTTTCTCGCGAATCATGTTTTTGCGAACCTTACCTTTTGTCTGGTTCTGGTTATTGGAACTATCTCTTACTTACAAATGCCTCGTGCGAAAGATCCAGAGATCAACTTTAACTGGATAAGCATCATTACTTTTTTTCCTGGCGCTGCTACGGAAGATGTTGAAAAAAGAATTACCGATCCGATTGAAGATGCACTACGCAGTGAGATCAAAGATATTAAATTTGTGTCCAGTACCAGTCGTGAAGGCATCTCGAATATACTGGTGCGTTTTAATCAGATCAGTAAAGACGAGTTCAATAGTCATCTCACCGATCTACGGCGTGAAGTACAAAACACTTATTCAAGTGAATTACCTGAAGAATCTGAAGACCCGATTGTTTACGAGATCACTACCTCAAATGCTTTTCCATCCGCGACCGTCGTCATCACCAGTGCAGGTGATGATGAAAATCTCCGCCGACAAATCAGAAACATCAAAAAGGATATTGAATTGATTGATGGTGTGGATCGTATCAATGAGCTTGGACTTGCCGATCCGGAGTTACACATTACATTCATTCCTGAACGACTGGAAGGTTTGGGAATTACGCCGGGGGATCTGTCCGATACCGTACGCGCCTATTTTCGTGATGTCTCTGCAGGCGATATTCAAACAGATGATGGTCAGTGGATAGTCAGAATTGAGGGGACCAGCACTGATCCCGGAAGCCTGGCGGATTATCCGGTGACAACGGCACGCGGCATTGTGCCACTCGGCAATCTCGCTGAATTCACGCGTACCACAGAAGAAGCCACAGAAATAGTCAGGTTTAATGGTGGGCCGGCAGCCTTACTGGCTATTACCAAACAGGCTAATACCAACGTACTCGAACTGGTTGATGACATACGACATTATATTGATGCACGTAATCAATATAAAACGAAGACAGGTGTAGAAATATTTCTGGTTGATGAT
>JAIVVP010000278.1:0-2532 GCA_049189775.1 Gemmatimonadota bacterium
CTTGCCATTTGAAGATGTTGGTGTGGCGCAATAGAGTCACCAAACCAGGCATCATTACTGATATTTATCAGGATCGTTGCCTCCGGTAATGCCGAAATAACTTCTTCACCAAATACATCTTCATAACAAATTGACACACCTATTGTTTCGCCAGCAGCATGAATCACAGGTTTTTTCCTGGCTCCCGGACTAAAATCAGACATTGGGATTTTCATCAGGTCAAGAACAGGCCGTAACCATTTGTCAAAAGGTAAATATTCCCCGAATGGCACCAGGTGTTGTTTGTAGTAAGTGTCATTGTTACTGCCAATCACAGTAATACCGTTATAGAATTTGTTTGTATCGAGATCTTTAAAAGGGATGCCAACCACATAATCACGATTTTGATTTTTTGCTAGTGATGCCATTGCATTAATAAATTCCCGGGCTTGATGATGCAATACAGGGATGGCTGTTTCAGGCCAGATGATCAATTGGCTGTCCTGGTATTCTTCTGATAGCGAGAGATAGAGATCAAGTGTCTTCTGTTTTTGCTCTGGCCTCCATTTCATCTCCTGTGGGATCGCACCCTGAACCAGGGCCACTGAAATGTCACTGTTCTTATCGGTGGTCCATTGAATACCACCCAAGGCATTTAAACCCAGCCACGTGATAAACAAGACACCGACAAGGCTTATCTTTACCACCCTGGATGTCAGATACAGTGCCACGAGTAATGCTGAGATTAGTGCTGTAAACCAGCTTACGCCATATTGCCCAAGCACAGGGGCCAGAGCGGATAAAGGGGTATCGATTTGGCTATAGCCAATATTCAGCCAGGGGAAACCGGTGAAAATGCTGGAGCGAAACCATTCGGACAACACCCACATAGTGGGCATAACAGTGACGAAGACAAGAATGCCTTTGTTGGCAAACAAACGCTGATATACGAAAGCAAGCAATGCAGGATATAGCGAAAGATATGCGACCAGTACGAATGTAATTATCAATGCACCTGCAAGATTAACCCCGCCAAATAAATTAATACTGATATGTAGCCAGCTAACACCAACACCAAACATACCAAAGCCAAAGACATAGCCGTAATATCCTGCATCTTTGGGTGGGCTATTCAGTACTGTATAAAATAACCAGGCCAATGACAGGATGGCAATGATGGGATAGTCATAGGGGGAAAAAGCCAGAGGCAACAGCGCACCTGACAGGAGGCAGCTGATGAGTTTCAGTAAAAAATTCTTTTGCGGTTTAATTTGCAAATGTTTGTAAGGTCTTCAATGTTACAAATAACCTGTCAGCTTGTTATGCAGATGGTTCTGAATCAGTCTCTGATAAATATTGTTCAATCTGGTTCATGCGCATTAAATGAATTCTTCTTTTATCAGCACGCAGTACCTTAACATTAAAGCCTTCGAGTTCAACACTCTCTCCACGTTTCGGGACATGACCAAATGCCTTGAGTGCCAGGCCACCAATAGTATCGTATTCATCATCACTGAGTTCTGTGTTGAAAAATTCATTGAATTCATCGATCGGTGTTATGGCTTTAACAGTATAGCGATTTCGTTCATGTGGTTTGATGTGATCTTCATTGTCGATATCATGTTCATCTTCAATTTCTCCAACGATTTCCTCGATGACATCTTCCATGGTGACAAGTCCGGCAACGCCTGAATATTCATCTATAACTATGGCCATGTGGTTACGGTTTGAGCGGAATTCTCGCAAGAGAACATTAAGACGTTTACTTTCCGGGACATATGCTGCCCTGCGCATCATGTCTTTAATATTAAACTCGGTATTTTCCCTGTCAGAAAAATAATTTAATAAATCTTTCGCCAGGAGAATCCCCATTATCTCATCAGTATCTTCACCTATCACGGGAAATCTTGAATGACCTGATTCAACAACAGTTGCAAGGATATCTTCAGGATCTGCATCATTTTTAATCACTATCATCTGTACGCGTGGAATCATGATATCTCGCACTTGCATTTCAGAGACCTGTAAGGCACCTTCAATCATTGTTAATGCATCATGATCCAGCAGGTTTCTGGATTCTGATTGGCGCAAAAGCTCAATCAGTTCCTGCCTATCTTCAGGCTCACTTGAAAATAAAGAAATGATCTTTTGTAGTATGTTTAACTGACGTTTGTCAGATGTATTGTTGCCCATGTATTTATCTATGTTTGAATTATCTGGTTCCGGAAATCAGGAATGGGTGATGAGGTAGGGATTATTATAATTTAATTTTTCAAGGATCTTAATCTCGAGGCTTTCCATACAATCGGCATCTTCTGGCTTGATGTGATCAAAACCTTTTAGATGTAAAACACCATGAATTACCATATGAGCCCAATGTGCATTGATATTTTTATTTTGCTCTTTTGCCTCTCTGGCTACCACTGGCGCACAAACAACGATATCGCCAAGTAAATCCGGTGCAATTTCCGATTCCCCTTCATAGGCAAAAGATAGCACATTTGTGGGGCCTTGTGATTTTCGCCATTGTTCATTTAGTTGCATCGCTTCATC
>JAIVVP010000279.1:0-2532 GCA_049189775.1 Gemmatimonadota bacterium
GATATGGGGCACGCTCCGACCTTTTCAGATAATCTGGTAGAAGTAAGCGCGATTGAATAGCTGCATATCAGATATTAATTTAATGGGCGAGAATTCTCGCCCATTTTTTTGTGTTACAGGATGACATCATTGTTTGTAATTGAAGAAGTTAGCTATGGCCTTGCCTGAAACAACAGATTTTCTGATCGCGGGTGGTGGTGTGCTTGGTCTAACACTGGCGTTGGAACTTAAATCACGTTTTCCTGATTGCACTGTCGTGCTACTTGAAAAAGAAGACAAAACCGGACTGCATGCCAGTGGTCGCAATAGTGGTGTCTTACATGCCGGGTTTTATTATTCTACGGATTCATTAAAAGCTAAATTAACCCGGCAAGGCAATAAGGAAATGACGGAATATTGTTTGTCACACAATATCAATGTTAATCGTTGCGGCAAACTCGTGGTCACATGCAATGAAAAAGAACTGAGCGTCCTTCATGAGCTGGCATCAAGAGGCAAGGATAATGGTGTTGAACTTGAAATTATTTCTGAGGAAGATGCCAGGGACATTGAACCCAGGGTAAAAACATTTGAACAGGCCCTTTATTCACCAACGACCTCAAGCATAAATCCACGGAAAGTTATGCAGGCTTTATCATATGATGCGAATACTGCAGGTATTAGCATTTTGACTGGTGTCATGTACGAATCTTCTGAAGGGAAAATACATCATACAAACAAGGGACAGATTCAATCCGGATATTTTATCAATGCGGCGGGCTTATATGCAGATAAAATAGCAAAACATTTCGGGTTTTCACAAGACTACACAATTCTGCCATTCAAGGGCCTGTATCTATATTCATCTGAGCCTGAAGGTAGTTTGAGAACGAATATTTATCCGGTCCCTGATATTGATCAACCTTTCCTTGGCGTTCACTTTACGCTAAATGCTGATAATAAAATCAAGATTGGACCTACAGCAATACCTGCATTCTGGCGTGAGAATTACCAGGGAGTATCAGGATTTAACCTCAGGGAATTTGCCGAAATTTTCAGTACGGAAGTCAATCTTGCAATCCATAATAATTTCGGTTTTCGTCAGTTAGCGATGAATGAAATTCAGAAAATATATAAACCAAAACTTGTGAAGCTTGCGTCCAGAATGCTTGAAGGTGTTGTTGCTGAAGATTACAGGCAGTGGGCAGAACCTGGAATCCGTGCACAACTGGTTAACACAAGAACACAACAACTGGAGATGGACTTCCGTTACGAGGGTGATGATCGGTCATTTCATGTTCTCAATGCCGTATCGCCGGCATTTACCTGTGCCTTTCCATTTAGTCGCTTGCTTGTAGACAAGATTGAGCAGCTGCTTGCCTAAATGGTTCCGGCAAAAGGTTGAACTTCAACAATAGCCCCTGGTTCAACAGAATCACTATCCATGGGTAAGATAATGAAACAATTGGCCTGTGACATGGAACGTAAAATACCTGAACCTTGTGCGCCTGTTTTTTTCACCACCCACTGATTATTTTCATCACGTTCAAGGATGCCACGTTGATATTCAACACGACCGGGTTTTTTCCTTAATTTTGAAATGCAAGGCACTCGCATAGTGAATGTCTCTGTCTCTGTTTCTGCCATTAGATGTCTAAGGGCAGGTTTGACGAATTGAGAGAATGTCACCATTACCGAGACAGGATTACCAGGTAAACCAAAAAAATGGGCGTCTTTTATTTGACCAAAGGCCAATGGTCTTCCGGGTTTCATGGCGACCTTCCAGAAATTAACTGTGCCAGTTTCCTGTAGAATTTCTTTGACATAATCGGCTTCACCAACAGATACACCCCCGGTAGTAATAATTACATCAGCCTGGGTTGCTGCGCGTTCAAAGGCTTGTTGCAGGTCTTCACGATTATCTTTAATGACACCCATATCCAGGATGGTGACATTTAATCCTGATAACATGCCAAACAAGGTGTATCTATTGCTGTCGTATATGTTGCCGTTCTTTAATTCTTCGCCGATAGAGCTTAATTCGTCACCTGTCGAAAAAAATGCAACACGCAGTTTGCGTATAACTTCTATTTCGCCAATACCCAGTGATGCAATCACTCCAATATCCGCTGCTCTTATTCGGGCACCTTTTGTTAATACCTTATCTCCTGCCGCAATATCTTCACCTGCCTGTCTCACGTTGGAACCTGATTTGGTCTCAGAATCGATAAGAATTTCATCATCAATTCTTTCAACGTGTTCCTGAATAATGACCGTATCAGTAGCATCTGGCATGACTGCTCCTGTCATAATACGGATACATTCACCTTGTCCAATTTCACCTTGATAAGGTTTGCCTGCGAATGCTGTTCCGACAACTTTGATCTTTAATGTTCCCTGTTCTGGAATTATATCTCCATGCAGGGCATAACCATCCATTGCTGAGTTGGTCGCTGTGGGTACATTTAAAGAAGAGACAATGTCAATAGCCAGAACACGATTAAGAGAATCTCTGATCGGCACGAGCTCAGATTCTGAAATAGGTGAAATAGC
>JAIVVP010000280.1:0-2527 GCA_049189775.1 Gemmatimonadota bacterium
GAAGACGATCGCGAGTGGAATATCGTCGACGTCGGCTTCCGCCTGTCCGAGTTGCTCGTCGTTCAGCACCGCGGTTGCCTCGATGTCGAATCCCCCGTCTTCAGCCTGCAGCAACAGGTGATGAGAAGATTGAGTTGCCTGTTGAGATGATGCGCGAAATGGATATCAAGGGTGATCTTCGTATCGCTTCTCTAACGGTAAAAGATTACAGCATACAACAATTTCTGATGTCGACTAATGCGCAGAAAGGCAAAGTTGCTATTGACCCACTTTCGATGAATTTATTAGATGGCGGTCTAACGTCAGCAGTGCTGGTCGATGCGATGTTTGGATTAGGCTCAGCAGTCATTATTATTCAGTACTGTATTTAGAGTGCTATTTTCCCTGTTAACGCTTCAATATGCCAATCGGGTTAAGCTTTGAATCATTCATTGATTTGGCATATTACGCAGGAATTATGGCGAGATTATGTCAGAAGGCTGGAAATGCACTGTCATAGCTCATTATCAGGGCCATTATTTCTTCACCGAAGCCTTGAGCGCCTCGCGAATGATTTCCTCACTACTCATATCCTCGGTGGCGACGGCGAAGACAAAACGACTGGCTTCCTGGGGTTTATAACCCAGTCCAACCAGTGCACTGACGGCATCGTCAGACTGATTATTTGTTCGGGTAGCTGTGTTATTTGAATCACTGCCGACAATAGTTGTTAATTCCCAGTCCTTCAGGCGGTCACGCATCTCTATAATGAGTCTTTCTGCCGTTTTTTTGCCGACGCCGGGCAACCTGACCAGGCTGTCTGCATCACCACCACGGATGCATTGCGCAAAGACATCGGCTTCCATGCCCGAGAGTATGGTCAGTGCCATTTTCGCGCCGACACCATTGACCTTGATCAAGGTACGAAACATGGTGCGTTCTTCTTGTGTGGCAAAACCAAATAACAGATGGGCATCATCACGAATCGCCAGGTGGGTGAATATTGTGACTTCCACATCTGTATCAGGCAGCTTGTAGAAGGTTGTCATCGGCGCTTCGATTTCGTAAGCAACACCCTGTACATCAACCATCATATGCGGTGGTTGCTTGTGGATTAATATGCCGCGTATCTGGCCTATCACAGCTTATCTCCGGTCATACCAGTCGCCCACCCTTAACTCCCCGCACGCCTTCAATGCGCATCAGGGCGTCCCTGGAGTGACCATGACATAGTGCAATCGCCAGCGCATCCGCCGCATCTTCCTGTAGATCTTCCTGCAGGCATAGCAGGATCTTCACCATATGTTGTACTTGTTCCTTTTTGGCGTGGCCTTTGCCAACCGTGGCTTGTTTCACCTGGTTGGCGGTATATTCAAAAACCTCGAGATCCCTTGTGGCACAGGCAGCGATGGCGACGCCCCTGGCCTGTCCAAGCTTTAAGGCTGAATCTGCATTTTTGTGCATAAAGACTTTTTCGATAGAGACTTCTTCGGGTTGATAAGTCGTAATAGTGTCATCAATCTCAGTGAAGATTTGGTGTAATTTTTCTGACAATGTTTCACCTTTGACCCGGATACAACCATTGGCGATGTGTTTGGCATGATTGCCTTCAATATCAATCACCCCGAATCCGGTGAAACGAGAGCCAGGATCTATTCCCAGTATTCTTGTCATTGGATCCTGGTCATTTAATCCAGTTGCGCCATGACATCATCAGGAATATCTGCATTGGAATAAACTTTTTGTACATCATCCAGATCTTCCAGCACATCAAGCAGATTCAACATGGTTTGCGCGCTTTTAAGATCCAGCGTCGCAGAGGTTGAAGCATGCATGGTAACTTCGGCATTTTCCGGTTCAAGTCCAGCCGCAATCAAAGCGTCCTTCACATCTACAAAACCATCAGGCTCGGTCATTACATCGATTGAACCATCATCATTGGTCACAACATCTTCAGCACCACCCTCCAGAGCCGCATCCATAATGGCATCTTCATCTGCCCCTGCAGGGTATGAAATCAATCCGACCTTGGAAAACAAATAAGCCACTGAGCCGTCAGTGCCCAGATTGCCATTATATTTGGAAAAGGCATGACGGACTTCGGCGACAGTACGGTTTTTATTGTCGGTCATGGTGTCGACTATCACTGCGACGCCACCTGGGCCATAGCCTTCATAGCGGATTTCATCAACATTTTCGCCTTCAGTATCACCAGAGCCTCTTTTGACGGCCTTTTCTATGGTGTCTTTGGGCAGACTTTGGGATTTGGCACCGTCAATCGCCGTACGTAGTCTGGGATTGGCATCTGGATCGCCACCACCCATTTTTGCAGCGATGGTGATTTCGCGAATCAGTTTAGAGAAGAGCTTGCCGCGTTTGGCATCTTGTTTACCCTTGCGGTGTTGGATATTTGCCCATTTACTATGTCCTGCCATGAATCTGTTCCGTCATCTTTGATTGGTTTGAAATTGCTGGGGATTTTAGCATTTGTGGGCGATCGTCCCAACTATTGGGGGTATGTTGTGTTTGGTGGTTTTATAGAGAATGG
>JAIVVP010000281.1:0-2504 GCA_049189775.1 Gemmatimonadota bacterium
TAATCTGCCTAGGCGTATTGTTCAGGTGGTCATCACCCCTGATGACATCAGTAATCTGCATATCCATATCATCAACAACAACTGTCAAATTATAAGTTGGTGTTCCGTCTGATCTGGCAATGATCAAATCATCAAGCTCTTCGTTCTTGTAAACAACCCTGCCCTGGATACGGTCTTCTATTACCACCTCCCCTTCCTGTGGGTTTTTAAATCTGACAACGGGCTGCACTTCATCTTTATGTGGATGATCACCGTGCCTGCAGCGTCCGTCATACCTTGGCTTATCTCCACGTGCCATGGCTTCTTCTCGCATGACATCAAGCTCTTCCCTGCTGCAATAACAATAATAGGCCTTATCTTCATCAAGTAATTTTTGAATGATCTCCTTATAACGATCATATCGTTGCGTCTGATAAAAAGGGCCTTCATCACATTCCAGACCCAACCACTTCATGCCGTCCAGTATTACTTGCACAGATTCATCGGTCGAACGCTCTCTATCGGTATCTTCAATGCGTAAGACAAAATCGCCTTGATGATGGCGTGCATACAACCATGAAAAAAGTGCCGTTCTAACACCACCAATGTGGAGATAGCCTGTAGGGCTTGGCGCAAAGCGGGTGCGTACCAATGCTGTCATGTTATGTTCTTCTTTATGCTACGAATTATTTGGCAAATAACCAGGGGGCTTGTTGCTTCCTTTTAGCTTCGTAATCACGAATCTCATCAGAAAGTGATAGCGTAATGCTAATATCATCCATACCTTGAAGTAAACGTTCCTGCAGACCATTCTCAAGTTCAAATAGATAGTTGTCGCCATCTGGCGTAGAAACGGAAAGATTTTCCAGGTCAATGGTCAGTTGATAATTATCTGTAGCTAATGTCGCTTCAAAGAGTTTGTCAATAACATCACCATCAAGTGTGATAGACAAAAGCCCATTCTTGAATGAATTACTATAAAAAATATCCGCGAAACTTGGTGCAATCACCACGCTGATACCATAATCCAGAAAAGCCCAGACAGCATGCTCACGTGATGAACCACAACCAAAGTTTTCACGGCCAAGCAAGATTTGTGCTTCTCTATAGCGCGGCTGATTTAATATAAAGTCAGGGTTTTCTCTTCTCTTTGCATGATCATCACCGGGTTCACCTGTATCCAGATAACGCCATTCATCAAATAAATTCGGACCGAAACCCGTTCGTTTAATTGATTTTAAATACTGTTTCGGAATGATGGCATCTGTATCAACATTTGGTCTGTCCAGCGGTACAACAATCCCGGTAAAACTCTTAAATACTTTCATTATGTTAAAATCAATCCTTTCCTATAACTCACGAATATCAACAAAATGGCCGGCTACAGCCGCCGCCGCCGCCATCGCCGGGCTAAGCAGATGCGTTCTTCCACCCTGCCCCTGTCGACCTTCAAAATTACGATTTGATGTTGAGGCGCATCTTTCTCCAGGCGCTAATCTATCTTCGTTCATCCCCAGACACATGGAACAACCAGGTTCGCGCCACTCAAATCCGGCATCGATAAATATCTGATCCAGACCTTCTTTTTCTGCCTGCAGTTTCACCAAGCCTGAACCGGGGACCACCATGGCCAGGGTCACATTGTCCGCAATATGTTTACCCTTAATTGTTTCTGCCGCAGATCGAATATCCTCAATGCGCGAATTGGTACATGAACCAATAAACACCTTGTCTATCTTGATGTCCTTGATCGCTGTGCCGGGGGTTAAATCCATATATGCCAGGGCATGTTGCATACCCTCACGGACACTGCTGTCAGTTTCCTCTGCAGGATCGGGGACTTCTCCAGTGACTGGCACAACCATTTCAGGGGATGTGCCCCAGGTCACCTGTGGCTGGATATCGGCTGCATTGATCCTGACGACCTTATCAAAATGCGCATCTTCATCACTTTTCAAATCCTGCCAGGCTTCAACTGCACGATCCCATGTCTCACCTTCTGGCGCAAAAGGTCTGCCCTTGATGTATTCAATCGTCTTATCATCAACCGCTATCAAACCAGCTCTGGCACCTGCTTCAATGGCCATATTACAGACTGTCATCCTGCCTTCCATAGAAAGCGCGCTAATAGCCTCACCAGCGAATTCAATGGTGTGACCCGTACCACCAGCGGTACCAATTTCACCAATAATGGCCAGAACAATATCTTTGGCAGTCACACCATTTCCTGGCTGACCATCAACAATCACTTGCATGTTCTTTGCCTTACGTAATACCAGACATTGCGTTGCCAATGCATGCTCAACCTCTGAGGTGCCGATACCAAATGCCAATGCCCCCAGGGCACCGTTCGTGGATGTATGCGAATCACCACAAACAATCGTCATTCCGGGTAAGGAAGCACCCTGCTCGGGACCAATAACATGAACAATCCCCTGTCGCGGATCATTCATTTCAAATTTAGTAATGCCTGTTTCCTTACAATTATCATCCAGTGTTGATAATTGTAATCTGGCAACGGGATC
>JAIVVP010000282.1:0-2447 GCA_049189775.1 Gemmatimonadota bacterium
GCAGGGACAAATTTTTTATCGTAGATCAAAGCACAAATGGCACACACGTCCTGGTAGATGGTGCCCCTGAAGAATTTCTCCGCAGGGAAGAAATCCCTTTAACCGGCAACGGGCGTATCAGTCTTGGCAGAGGATTTAGTGAAAATCCTGAAGAGACAGTGGAGTTCAAGCTGCTCGTTTCCTGAAATCAGATTGCCATTTTATAAGATATTTTAGAAAACTTTATAGGGTAGTTAAACAGGTGATAGAAACACGGTGGTTATGGTAGAAAACAAGTCTTCTACTAGCCTTTCATGGTCGTCGTTTGGTATTACTGACGTTGGCAAGGTTCGTAAACACAATGAAGACTCGCTGCTCGACAAACCGGAAATAGGTTTGTGGGCTGTGGCTGATGGTATGGGTGGCCACGAAGCTGGTGATGTCGCCAGTCAGATGATCGTCAAATCACTTGGTAAGATTCATCAAGGCATCACGCTCGATCGATACATCGATGACATTGAAGACAGACTTGTAAAGGTCAATGAGCGTTTAATCGCGAAGGCAAGAGAATCAGAAAAGAATGTGACGATTGGAAGTACAGTCGTTGGTATGCTTGCTTATGACGATCTTTGCACATTTTTCTGGGCTGGAGACAGCCGACTATACAGATTACGTAATGGTTCTCTGGTACAGCTAACAACTGATCATTCACAGGTCGAAATTTATATCGAGCAAGGCTTGATCAGTCGCCAGGAAGCAGCGACGCATCCTCATGGCAATATGATCACCAGGGCCGTGGGTGCAGCAGAAGATCTTTATGTGGATTTTGATATTCAGAAAATGCAATCTGGTGATCGTTATATGCTTTGTAGTGATGGCCTGACCAAACACCTGGAAGACAAAGAATTTGAAGAAATGTTGGCTGTTGGCAGTGCCGAAGAGGCCTGCAAGGCTTTAACTGAGCTTACCCTGGAAAGAGGTGCAGGTGACAACGTCACCACTATTGTAATTGATGTCGAATAATCATGGTTAGTTTAATGAGTGGAGGAGTAGTCCGTGGCTGATTTTAAAACAGCACTTGAAGCACTTGCAAAAGGCAATCTGGATGTTGAGGTTCTGGCCGGTCAATTGACCTCACTGCTTGATAAAACACCGCAATATGCCAATCGCATGCTCGCTCAACTCGATGAGATGTATGATCAAAAAGCGATCAATGATCAGGATTACGCAAAACTCAAGAGCCAAATTAACCAATACAGAAGGGCCCATGCCTCAGAAACAGAAACTGGTTCAGAGGCATCTGCTGATTCAACAGTCTTTGCCCAGGAAGATAATATTCAAGAACCCGTAGCCCCGACTACGGGTGTCGATAATGCTGCGGATACCGCTAACTTTGACGTCACCGGCGCCTCCGATATGAGTGGTATCGATGTAGATCTCAGCGCAATTCATGACCCCTCAGTGACAACAGGCACGGGCCCCGCTGAAACTGCATGGTCAGATCCTTCAACACAGACACCCCAATCAGAAACAACATTGGGTCCTGGTTCTATCATCAAACAACGCTTTAAATTAATCAGTGTGCTTGGTATCGGTGGTATGGGTAAGGTCTACAAAGGTCTGGATCTTCTCAAGGAAGAGGCAAAAGACAAGAAGCCCTATTGCGCAATCAAACTATTAAACGAAGATTTCAAAGACCATCCGGAAGCGTTTATATCACTGCAACGTGAATCCAGCCGACAACAGAAACTGGCCCACCCAAATATAGCGACAATCTATGATTTTGACCGCATTGCCGGTCCCGGAACGCCTGTCTATATCACCATGGAACTGATGGAGGGCATGGAGCTAAAAGATTTCATCAAGAAAACGGTAAAAAAACAGGGTGGCCTGCCTTTCGACGAAGCCTTCCCAATGATCAAACAAATGGTTGATGCCCTGGCATATGCACACGATAAACGGCTGGTGCATTCAGATCTGAAACCGGGTAATGCCTTTTTATGTAACGACGGCACGGTGAAGATACTGGATTTTGGTATCGCCAGGGCGGTAAAAAATCCTGTCACTGGTGAGACAGAAAAAACCTTGTTTGATCCAGGTCAGTTAGGAGCATTGACACCTGCCTATGCCAGTTTCGAGATGTTGGAAGGCGAAGAACCGGATACACGAGACGATATCTATGCCCTGGGTTGTATGTGTTATGAACTATTAACAGGCAAACATCCTTTTAACAAGTTACCTGCAAACAAGGCCAGGGAAAATAATCTCAAGCCACCCATCGTTAAGGGTCTAAAGAAAAAACAAAATCGTGCCTTGCAAAGAGCCATCGCCTTTGAACGTAAGGATCGCAGTCCCACGGTCGAACATTTCCTTGAGGAATTTGAAGCAAGATATATCTGGTATAAAAGCCCGCTGACGATTGCGGCGATACTTGTTGTGGCCATAGGTCTTGGTGGAACACTGCCAGT
>JAIVVP010000283.1:0-2444 GCA_049189775.1 Gemmatimonadota bacterium
GCACGTGAACGAGGCTTATCTCTGGATAACGCAGGATATGAAAAAGCCATGGAGCAACAGCGAGAAAGGGCACGCGGAGCCAGCAAGTTTAGTGTTGATATGTCGGACTTGCCGGATACAGATTTAAAGACTGAATTCAGTGGTTATGAATTATTGAGCCAGGAGTCAGTCATTGAAGCAATATATCAGGATGGTGAATCAGTAAATGAGTTGAAAACCGGCGAGTCCGGAGGGGTGATCCTTAAGACCAGCCCGTTTTATGCGGAGTCCGGTGGCCAGGTTGGCGATTCCGGATCTCTATCTGCAGAAGGTGTCCTGTTTGAAGTCAACGACACACAGAAACAGGGATTGGCAATTGTACTTTTAGGAACTCTGCAGGAAGGTGAGCTTAAAGTTGGGCAATCGTTGAATTGCCAGGTGGATCAAAATCGGCGATTGCACATTATGCGTAATCACTCGGCCACGCATTTATTACACGCTGCCCTGAGAAAGGTGCTCGGCGAACATGTGACACAGAAAGGATCTTTGGTTAATGCTGAAAGGTTACGGTTTGATTTTTCACATTCCGAACCAGTGACAGAAGTGGAGTTACTGGAAGTTGAGTCATTGGTAAACCATCAAGTTCTTGCAAACAGGGAAACACAAGTCCAGGTGATGGCGCTTGAAGATGCAAAGAAGTCTGGTGCCATGTCCTTGTTTGGCGAGAAATATGACGAGACAGTACGTGTTTTAAAAATCGGTGGTGAATTTTCAACAGAATTATGTGGTGGCACACATGTAAACAGTGCCGGAGATATCGGCATCATGAAGATTATATCTGAGTCAGGTGTTGCTGCTGGCGTGCGCCGACTTGAAGCAGTGACCGGTGAAGGTGCTCTGGACTGGATCACGGACAGTGAACAGAAACTAAATGATCTGACACGATTGCTAAAAACAGATCGAGCCTCGGCGGTTTCACGCATGCAGCAACAACTTGAAAAGACGCGTGAACTGGAGAAAACACTGCAAAAGCTCAAGGCAAAACAGGCCAGTAGTGCCGGTAGTGATATGGCTTCAGAAGCAGAAGAGATTGAGGGTATTAAGGTCAGTGCCAGGATGCTTGAAGGCGCGGATGTGAATACGTTACGAGAAACAGTGGATCAATTGAAGAATAAACTGGGAACAGCAGCATTGGTGCTGGCCTCGGTTGAAGGCGATAAGGTCACCCTGATTGCGGGCGTAACCAAAGACATTACCGACAGGATAAAAGCAGGAGACCTGGTTAATTTTGTTGCCCAGCAAGTGGGCGGTAAAGGCGGTGGGCGGTCAGATATGGCACAGGCAGGGGGTAATGACCCGGCCAAACTTGCCCCGGCACTCGCCAGCGTTACAGACTGGGTTCGGGACAAGCTCAAAACACCAGCCTGACCCATACCACAAAATTCCTCAGCATATGAATCCGGAAATATCCAGTTAGAATAGGCATAATTCCCCGGGACAGGATTCCCTCACCGTACCATTTCCGTTAGAATCCCAGCCCTTTAAAACTCTTAATACCTACCCCATATGGGGTATACTCATTGGCAAGGAAAATATGGCGTTATTGGTACAAAAATTTGGTGGAACCTCAGTTGGTAGCATTGGACGCATACAGGATGTTGCCGAGAAGGTTGCTGAAGCTCGCTCTGAAGGACATGACGTCGTGGTGGTGGTTTCAGCCATGAGTGGAGAAACGAATCGCCTGCTAGGACTGGCACAGGAGATTTCAGAACAACCCAGTTCCAGAGAGATGGATGTGTTGTTGTCTACCGGTGAGCAGGTGACCATTGCCCTCTTAACCATGGCGCTTGAAGAGCAGAATTGTCAGGCACGCTCATTCACTGGAGCCCAGGTCCATATTCGTACGGATAGTGCTCATAATAAGGCAAGAATTATTGATATCGATGCTGCCAGGGTAAAGAAAGCGCTTAAGGCAGGAAAGGTAGTCGTCATAGCTGGTTTTCAGGGTATAGATGAGCATGGCAATATTACCACGCTTGGTAGAGGGGGCTCGGATACTACTGCAGTGGCCATGGCCGCAGCCCTGGATGCAGATGAATGCCATATTTTTACGGATGTGGATGGTGTTTATACAGCAGATCCACGTGTTGAACCCAAGGCACGCAGACTGGATGTCATTACCTATGAAGAGATGTTGGAAATGGCGAGCCTGGGGTCAAAGGTATTGCAGATTCGCTCAGTGGAATTTGCCAGGAATTATAATGTACAGCTTCGGGTTTTATCCTCATTTGAGGAAGGAGATGGAACGCTGATTACAGCAGAGGACGAAGGTATGGAACAGGCACTTATTTCAGGAATTGCACATAATAAAGACGAAGCAAAATTAACAGTAGTAGGTGTGCCGGACAAACCCGGAATCGCGTACCGAATTCTAGGGCCAATCGCAGATGCCAATATTGAGGTTG
>JAIVVP010000284.1:0-2419 GCA_049189775.1 Gemmatimonadota bacterium
AACTTTGGACAATGTCTCGGGGGCGACCTGTTATGTAACATTGGAGCCATGCGCACATCATGGACGTACACCGCCCTGTACAGAGTCTTTGATTAACGCAGGCATCAAGAAAGTTATAGCCGCAACCATCGATCCAAACCCATTGGTTGCGGGTAAGGGCATACAGCAGCTAAAAGAAGCCGGTATTGAAACAGCAAGTGGTTTGATGGAAGCACAGGCAGGAGAATTAAATCCTGGCTTTGCAATGCGTATGCAGCAAGGACGTCCATTTGTTCGATGCAAACTGGCGATGAGCCTGGATGGTAAAACAGCACTGCACAATGGCGAGAGTAAATGGATAAGTAGCCCGGAATCGAGAATGGATGTGCAGAAACTACGTGCACGTAGTTCCGCCATCATGACAGGGATTGGTACTGTAATCGCCGATGATCCATCAATGAATGTTAGGTTATCTGAATCAGAGGATTGGGCTAAACACGGAAGACAACCATTGAGAGTCATACTCGATTCTGACCTTGAGATTTCACCGGAAGCAAAGATATTAAATGTAACTGGCCAGGCAATTATTTTTCATCAATCGGATAATAAAGGCAGAATAGAAAAACTTGAAAATAAAGGGGCGGAACTCGTCACTGTAGAAGAAGCAAGAGGTAGAGCTTTTTTAAAGCAGGTACTGAATTATCTGGCAACGGAAAAAGAGATTAATGAGATTCTTCTGGAGACAGGCTCAACTCTGGCAGGCGAAATGTTACAGGCAGGTTTTATTGACGAGTTGATCATCTATATTGCACCAGCCTTGTTAGGGCAGGATGCAAAAAGCCTGTTTCAGTTGCCGGTAATTGAAGATATGTCAGATCGTATTTCCCTGGATATTTCTGATGTCAGGTCTATTGGCAAGGACATCAGGATCAAAGCAACAGTTATTAGATAACAATATTATGTTCACTGGAATTATAGAAGCCATTGGTAAGATAGAATCGATTGAAGACATCGGTTCTGACAAAAGATTCGTCATCACATCTGACTCTCTGGATCTGTCAGATGTTCGAACCGGTGATAGCATAAGTGTCAATGGTGTCTGTTTGACGGTTGTAGATTTACAGGAAAAAGGTTTTTCTACTGATGTCTCTGTTGAAACATTGTCATGCACAACATTCAATGAGCTTGTTGCAGGTGATAAGCTTAATCTGGAAAAAGCATTGCAGCTTTCATCGCGACTTAGTGGACATATGGTCAGTGGTCACGTTGATGGCAAGGGAATAATTCAGAAGAAGCTTGCAGATGCAAGATCGGAACGTTTTGAAATAAATTATCCTGCTGAACTTGGGAAGTATATTTGTAAAAAAGGATCAATCTGTATAGATGGGGTGAGCCTTACAGTTAACGAAGTTGAGCCATCATATTTTTCAGTCAATATTATTCCGCATACGAATGATGAAACAATATTTTCTGAATATACCGAAGGCAGGCAAGTTAATCTTGAGGTTGACATCGTCGCCCGTTATATGGAATCACTGATGACGGATAAACATTAGGCTGCCAAAGCCTGGCAAAGAAATTGTGTCATAATGGGCAGCTTCAGAATTACATATTTTGGTATAGATTTTAATGGCGCTTAATACAGCAAAAGAACTGATTGAAGACATTCGTAATGGCAAGATCATTATCTTAATGGATGATGAGAACCGCGAAAATGAAGGTGATCTTGTGATCGCAGCGTCTGCGGTGCAAGCAGATGATATTAATTTCATGGCACGCTTTGGCAGGGGCTTGATATGTCTGACCTTAACGCGTGAACATTGTAAAACATTGAATCTGCCATTGATGGCGGGAAATACTTATTCAAATTATAGCACTAACTTTACTGTGTCCATTGAAGCGGCGGAAGGTGTCACCACTGGAATTTCCGCAGCTGATAGAGCACTTACCATACAAAAAGCGGTGGCGAAAGATGCACAGCCTTCCGATCTGGTACAGCCGGGACATATTTTTCCTTTAATGGCTCAACCGGGTGGTGTGTTAACTCGAGCAGGTCATACGGAAGCAGGCTGTGATCTTTCCAGAATTGCAGGTTTGGATCCTTCTGCGATGATTGTTGAAATTCTTAATGAAGACGGCACGATGGCAAGACGCGATGATTTAGAAGTCTTTGCAGAAAAATTCGATCTTAAGATTGGCACCATTGCTGACCTGATTGAATCCGCTACCGAGGCATCTGCCCGTGCCGCACAACGTTCGCTGGAGGGTGTGTTTTCAAAGCAGGTTAATGAACTCCAGCAGGATTTGATCGACTTGCGTGTGTTCGTGGAAGCCGCAATGGATTTTCCGGACGAGGAAATTGATTTTCTGGCCGACAGCGATGTATTGGAAACACTGGCCGGGGTAGCGGACCGGCTTCCGCCGCTGCTGGCACAGGCCC
>JAIVVP010000285.1:0-2375 GCA_049189775.1 Gemmatimonadota bacterium
TCCAGAGTGGTTCTCCTCTGAAGGGCGTCATGAACGTACAGGAATAAGATCTTTTTCTGTCAGTGGTCGTGTCAATAAACCCGGTGTACATCTCGCACCCGCGGGCATCACAATGCGTGAACTGATTGATGAATACTGTGGCGGCATGCTCGATGGTCATGCGTTTTATGGCTATTTCCCCGGTGGCGCATCTGGCGGGATACTTCCTGCCTCCCTGGGTGATGTGCCACTTGATTTTGACACACTTCAGGCACACGGCTGTTTTATTGGCTCAGCCGCGATTGTCGTACTATCTGATAAAGACAGTGCTAAAGATATGGCCTTGAATGCCATGCGCTTTTTTGAAGATGAATCTTGTGGGCAATGTACGCCCTGTCGTGTTGGTACAGCGAAGGCTTCTCATTTAATGGAAAAATCTGAATGGGATACAGATCTACTGGAAGAACTGGCCCAGGTAATGCAGGATGCGTCAATCTGCGGACTCGGTCAGGCTGCACCCAATCCAATCCGCTGTGCGATAAAGTATTTTCCCGAGGAGTTTGATGATGGCAGCTAATCCGGATTTTATAGAGAAGACGATCACTAAATTCACTTTAAATGGTGAATCAATAGAAGCTATCGGTGATGAAACTATTCTGCAGGCAGCAGAACGTAGTGGCGTTGAAATTCCCCATTTATGCTACAAGGAAGGTTTACGTCCGGATGGCAACTGCCGTGCTTGTGTCGTTGAAATAGAAGGTGAGCGGGTCCTGGCACCCTCTTGTTGTAGACAACCTGGTGAAGATATGAAAGTAAGCAGTAATAGTGAACGCGCATTGCATTCTCAAAAAATGGTTGTCGAATTATTGATGTCTGATATGCCACAACAGGGCAAATCACCCTACACACTTAATTCAGAACTTGATGAATGGGCGGATAAGCTGGACATATTCAAGCCACGCTTTCATCAAAGAAAACAAACAAGGCCTGACTTATCCCACACTGCAATAGCCGTTAACCTCGATGCCTGCATTCAATGTACGCGTTGCCTGCGAGCCTGTAGAGAAGAACAGGTCAATGACGTCATTGGTTTTGCGTTTCGTGGCAGTCATGCTGAAATTGTTTTTGATATGGCAGAACCCATGGGCGAAAGCACCTGTGTTGCCTGTGGTGAATGTGTACAGGCCTGTCCAACCGGAGCCTTGATGCCAGCAAAGAATGTTGGCTTGATAGAACCAGACACAAAAGTAGATTCACTCTGTCCCTACTGCGGTGTCGGATGCCAACTAACCTTCAACGTAAAAAATAATCATATTCAATACGTTGATGGTCGCGATGGACCAGCAAATAAGGGTCGGCTTTGTGTCAAAGGTCGCTATGGCTTTGACTATATCCACCATTCAGATCGCCTGACAACTCCGCTTATTCGTAAAGAAGGATCAACAAAGTCACCAGCCTTGATCGATCCCCTGGAAATGCACAAACATTTTCGAGAAGCTAGCTGGGAAGAAGCACTGGATCTTGTGGCCAGCAATCTTTTGAAAATCCGGGACAACATAAGCCCTGAAGCACTTGCTGGCTTTGGTTGTGCCAAAGGCAGTAATGAAGAAGCCTATCTATTACAAAAACTGGTACGTACCGGCTTTCGCACCAACAACATTGATCACTGTACACGTCTATGCCATGCCTCATCCGTAGTCGCCCTGCTTGAAACCATTGGTTCAGGGGCCGTCTCAAACCAGGTGGCTGATGGCGTTGATGCCGAGGTAATTATTGTTATCGGTTCAAGACCAAATGATAATCATCCGGTAGCAGCTACATTTATCAAGAATGCAACTGATCGCGGTAGTAAATTAATCCTCATCGAGCCTTATGGTTCAGAAATGTATCTTCATGCTGAACATTTACTCAAGTTAAGGCCTGGAACGGATGTCATGCTTTTGAATGGCATGATGCACACCATCCTTACCGAGAACTTGCAAAATGATGAATTTATCGCCGAGCATACCGATGGTTTTGATGCACTCAAAGAGAATTTGCAGGATTATAGTGCCGAAGCAGTATCACCTGTCTGTGGTATTCCTGTAGAAACAATCAAGACTGTCGCACGTTTGTATGCTACAGCAAAGACTGCCATTATTTTCTGGGGCATGGGCATCTCACAACATGTGCACGGAACCGATAACGCACGGTGTTTGATCTCACTTGCCCTGATGACAGGTCAAATCGGCAGACTCAGTACAGGTTTACATCCCCTGCGTGGACAAAATAATGTACAGGGCACGTCTGATGTTGGGCTCATCCCTATGGTTTATCCTGATTACCAACCTGTTAATGATGCAAATGTTCGCCAGAATTTTGAAAAATTATGGGGCACAGAATTAAACCCTCATCCA
>JAIVVP010000286.1:0-2373 GCA_049189775.1 Gemmatimonadota bacterium
CAAGGCCACCTCGTTCGGCCTCACGGTGACCTCGGTGGGATGCTACTTCGGCTTCCACACCACCGGGGGTGCCGATGGGGTGGGGCGGGCCGCCACGCAGGCCGTGGTGGTGGGCAGCATGGTGGTCCTGGTTCTGGCTGTAATGAAAACCATCGTCGCTATTTCAACCCTGACAAATACAGAATAATTATTTTTGATCAACGTGGCTGTAATCGTTCGAAGCCAAATGGTTGTGTTGAAAATAATACTACGCAGGATATTCTCGAAGATATTGAGTCTATTCGTAATAAGCTGAGTATTGAAAAGCTGGTTGTATTTGGTGGTTCCTGGGGCGCGACTCTGGCATTGCTTTATGCAGAGCAATATCCACAGCATGTATCTGGCATTATCTTACGGGGTACCTTTCTGGCAAGACAATCTGACTTTGAATGGTTTGCCCATGATGGTGCAAGCCGAATCTTTCCTGATTATTGGCAGGAATATATTTCCAATTTTGATGAAGATGAAATGCATGAACGTTTAAGAGTATTGCACCATCGTGTTTTTTCAGACAATAAAGAAATTCAATTGGAGGCTGCTAAAGCATGGTCCTTATGGGCCGGCAGGGTGGTGACGCATAATCTGGGTTTGCAAGAAGAATATGCCCTTGAAGAAGGGAATGATGAGAAGCTTGTTAATGAAGTAAAAATAGAAATGCACTATGCAAAGAACAGGTATTTCATAAAAGACAATCAAATACTGGATAATATCTCAACAATACCTGATGTACCTGTAACTATAATACATGGTCGTAAAGATCTGACCTGTCTTCCGGAATCATCCTGGTCAGTACATCAAGCTCTTGCAAAGTCAGAAATGAAAAACCTGGTAAACTCGAAGTTTCATATCGTTTCAAATGCCGGCCATCTGGCAAGTGAACCGGCAATGGTTGATGCATTAATAACTGCAACAGATCAAATGGCGGATGTTCTTTCATGAACTTTACACATATAAAAAAGCCATTAATCATGGGTATCTTGAATGTTACTCCGGACAGTTTTTCTGATGGCGGTCAATTTGATAAAACCCAACCTGCTGTAAAGCATGCACTGGGTATGATGTATGAAGGTGCAGATATTATTGATGTTGGTGGTGAGTCTACCAGACCAGGATCAGAACGTATTAATGCAGATGAACAAATACTACGTGTTGCAGAGACCATAAAATCAATCAGGGAGATTGCCCTTGAAGAAGTAGAAATAAGCATTGATACAACCCTGTCACAAGTTGCAGAAATAGCGATTGATGCTGGAGCATCGATTATTAATGATGTTACAGCCGGGACAGATGACCCACAGATACTTGAATTAGCAGCAGACAGGGATGTACCAGTGATATTGATGCATATGCAGGGCAACCCCCAGACAATGCAGAGTAATCCTGTCTACGATGATGTGGTGGAAGATGTTCGGGCTTACTTACTGGAAAGGGTAGAAATCGCGATTACTGCAGGCATTAAGCAGGAAAATATAGCGATCGATCCTGGTATCGGCTTTGGTAAGACGCAGGATCATAATATGCGATTAATATCTAATCTTGGACGTTTTGTTGATACCGGGCTACCAATACTACTTGGCACCAGCAGGAAACGCTTCATGGGGGCCATTTGCGAAGGTGCTGAGCCTGAGGAACTTGTTGGTGCAACATGTGCAACAACAGTTACAGGCGTCAATGCAGGAGTACAGATGTTCAGGGTGCATGATGTACGACCTAACCGTCAGGCTGCTGATGTTGCCTGGGTCCTTTTAAATCAATAAGTAAGCTATCATTCTTGCCCAATCTATATAAATCAACTACACTTAATTACGTCTAATTACAACGTAATTAATTTAACAATGACACAAATTACTGCCAGATTACCTGATGAACTGATGCAATCACTTGATGATGTGGTGCTTGAGAGTGGGCGTCCTAGATCTGAACTGATTCGTAGAGCAATAGAGGCTTATGTGGAAGATTACAAGGATCTGTCTTTGACATTGGAACGGCTTCGAGATCCATCTGATCCTGTTCTAGACTGGGAAGATGTAAAGCGTGAATTACTCGCTGAAAATTAAAGCCAGCGCAAGAAAATCTCTTTTAAGAATTGATAAGAAAAATCGAATTCGATTAATTAAAGTGATCGATGATCTTCTTTCGCAACCGTATAAAGGAACACAGTTAAAAGGTGATTTGACCGGATTAAGAAGAATTCGAGTAGGTCAGTATCGGATCATTTATGAAATACAAAAAGATAATGGTAGGGGAAATGATTTAATTTATGATGCTTTTGATGAGAGTTTTGCAGATAATGGAAAGCTAATTATGCTTGGAGAGGATATTGAAACTTCAAAT
>JAIVVP010000287.1:0-2324 GCA_049189775.1 Gemmatimonadota bacterium
GCGCGGTTGCGATTGTAATTCCGCGTTCTCTTTCTTCTGGCGCGTTATCAATCTGGTCGTAGGCCTTGAATTCACCACCATGCTGTTCTGCCATGATCTTGGTAATCGCCGCTGTCAGTGTCGTCTTACCATGATCAACGTGACCTATCGTTCCCACATTTACATGTGGTTTCGTTCGTTCAAATTTCTCCTTCGACACAGCTAATCACCTCTTATATTTAAGTTCGTTAATTTAATGTGTATTTTAATGATGCTTATTAACAATAGCCTCGGCGATATTTGCCGGAACCTCATTATATTTTTCAAATTCCATTGTGTACGTCGCACGCCCTTGCGTTGCTGAACGCAGGTCGGTTGCATATCCAAACATTTCAGACAGCGGGACTTCTGCACGTATAACTTTTCCTAAAGGTGAGTTATCAGTGCCCTGCAATATTCCGCGACGCCTGTTTAAATCACCATTGACCGTGCCCAGATAATCTTCTGGTGTCACAATTTCGACTTTCATCACGGGCTCCAGTAACACTGGATCTGCCTGCATAGCACCTGCCTTGAACCCCATCGAGCCGGCGATTTTAAACGCCATTTCATTTGAGTCAACATCATGATAAGAACCATCGAATAATGTTACTTTGACATCTTCAATTGGATAGCCGGCGAGGATGCCGTTAAGCATTTGTTCCTGCACACCTTTATCTACTGCAGAGATGTATTCCCTGGGGACGGCGCCACCAACTACTTCATTAATAAATTCGTAACCTGCACCCGGTGTCTGTGGTTCCAGTTTGAATACCACATGGCCATATTGACCACGACCACCAGATTGACGCACAAATTTACCTTCAACCTTTTCAACAACCTTGCGAATTGTTTCACGATAGGCCACCTGAGGCTTACCTACATTTGCCTCGACACTGAATTCACGCTTCATGCGGTCAACAATAATTTCCAGATGCAGCTCACCCATGCCGGCAATAATGGTCTGACCGGACTCTTCATCCGTGGATACCCGGAAAGATGGATCTTCATGCGCCAGTTTGCCCAGTGCAACACCCATCTTTTCCTGATCTGCTTTTGTTTTTGGTTCTACTGCAACAGCGATGACTGGCTCTGGAAATTCCATGCGCTCCAGTGTAATCACGTTGTCTATATCACAAAGCGTATCGCCGGTTGTGACATCTTTAAGACCCACGGCAGCAGCAATATCACCTGCCCTGACTTCTTTGATTTCTTCGCGACTATTTGCATGCATTTGCAATAGTCGACCAATGCGATCTTTTTTACTCTTGACCGGGTTATAGACAGTGTCTCCAGAATTCAATACGCCGGAATACACTCTAAAGAATGTCAGGTTACCTACGAATGGGTCTGTTGCAATTTTAAATGCCAGTGCAGCAAATGGTGCATCATCTGTTGCTGGTCTTTCTGCTTCTGTCTCTTTAGCATCATCCAGAATACCCTTGATTGCGTGAACGTCTACTGGCGATGGCATGTAATCAATGATGCCATCTAACATCGCCTGGACACCCTTGTTCTTGAATGCTGAACCACAAAATACCGGGACAATCTCGTTGGCTATTGTTCTGATGCGGATACCCTGCTTGATATCTGCTTCTGACAGATCATTATTTCCAAGGTATTTTCCCATCAATTCTTCATTGGCCTCTGCTGCAGCCTCAATCAGATTCTCGCGCCATTCTTCACAAAGTGTTTGCAGATCAGCAGGAATCTCACGCTCTTCATACTTGGAGCCCATATTGGCTTCTTGCCAATAGATTGCCTTCATCTTAATCAGGTCAACCACGCCTGCAAAATTCTCTTCACTGCCAATTGCAAGCTGTACAGGTACGGCATTACTGCCAAGGCGACTATTGATTTGTTCTACAACCCTGAGGAAATCTGCACCTGCGCGATCCATCTTGTTGACGAATGCCATACGCGGAACGTTATATTTATTTGCCTGTCTCCAGACTGTCTCGGACTGGGGCTCAACACCACCTACAGCACAAAATACAGCACAGGCACCATCCAGTACGCGCAATGAACGTTCGACTTCAATGGTGAAGTCAACGTGTCCAGGAGTGTCAATGATATTAATGCGATGTTGCTCATACTGGTCGGCCATACCTTTCCAGAAACAGGTCGTTGCAGCTGAAGTAATCGTGATACCCCTCTCCTGCTCCTGTTCCATCCAGTCCATGGTTGCAGCACCATCATGTACTTCACCAATTTTATGCGAGACACCGGTATAGAACAGGACGCGTTCTGTGGTGGTTGTCTTGCCAGCGTCAATATGGGCCATAATGCCGACATTGCGATAGCGT
>JAIVVP010000288.1:0-2308 GCA_049189775.1 Gemmatimonadota bacterium
TGCAGTATTCGTGCTGCTGATTGTTGGTGGTTTTGCGGCGGACACTGACGACATGGCATTTGCCAGGGTTCTCCGTAACACGAACCTGGCAAACCTGATTGTCTGGTCGTACTGGTGGCCTGTGATTATCATCTCGGCAATTTTCTTCGGGCGAATCTGGTGCATGGTCTGCCCGATGGAGTTACTCACTTCACTTGCTGCACGGATCGGCTTGAAGCGCAGACCGCACAGGTTCATACGATCCGGCTGGATTATTACTCTTTTCTACATATTAATCCTGTTCGTTGGTATACACACCCTTTCCATCCATCGTGTACCGTTTCGAATGTCTATCTACCTGATGGTCTTACTGGCCTCTACCGTTATAATCGGCTTAATATTTTCCCGAAACACTTTCTGCGCCTATATCTGCCCGGTAGGACATCTGCTGGGACTGTACGCCCGCCTCGCACCATTTGGCTGGTCGACAGGCGACAGGTCAATATGCAGAAACTGCAAAGACCATTCCTGTACCGCCAGTGTAAATGCATATGTTTTTCAGGGACGAAGTTGCGGAGTTGGTCTGGACCCGGCGCATATTGACGACAACACGGACTGTCTGCTGTGTGGACAGTGTGTAAAGTCATGCGATCACAATAACCCCGGTATTGAAGGGCGACCCAACCCGGGTTGGTTTGTACGACCCTGGTTCAAAGACATTCTTGCACTCAAGCCGATGACTGCCGCCCAGACAGCATTCTGTCTTGTTGTGTCAGGATTCGTAGTTTACGAAGTCTTTACCGAATGGAATGTTACTAAAGGGCTACTATTGTGGATGCCTGACAATATAAACGTGTGGCTGGGCACAGGGAACGCCTGGGCACATGGTCTGATCAAATCATTGACACTATTCGTGGTCCTGCCGGCTTTGGTCTGGCTGTTGCCGTATGGTTTGTTCAGATTGGCAGGGGGAAAGCTGCCTATCGAAAAATTTCTCTCTGTTTTCGGAACGGCATTCATCCCGATCATGGCCGCGGCGCACATTGTTAAGGCATTGCTCAAAACGACGTCACGTATTCCCTACTGGGAAAATGCCGTCACTGATCCGGTTGGTGTGGAGTCCGCAAGGGGTATCCTTGACAAATCTCTCCAGCTGGCATCGTTACCTTCCTGGCGCGATCCTGCTGTAACGGCACTGTCACTGATTTTTATATGCTGCGGTATAGCGGTCAGCACGGTTGCCATTCGCAAGCTTACGATGACTTATGTGCGTGACTCCGGACACCGTGCCTGGTCACTCTATCTCATACCAGGCCTCTATGGTGGAGCATTTGCGGTCATGATCTGCCTGTGGCGTCTTTTCTGATGAAATTGAATGACGGGGTTAAAAAAATGGTTTTAAAATCTATCCAGGAATTCTTTGCCCTTCTTGATATTTTCAATGGGATGTTGCATTGTTTTAGAATTGACAATGTAGAACCCGTGATATCCTGTTGATTCAAGTGTAGAGACGAATTCCTCAACCGGTATTATGCCTTCTCCAATGGGGACTTCTATCTGTCGACCTTCTTCCGTTTGTCTGGTATCCCATAGATTTGTATGGATTATATATTCGTGTAATTCATATATACCCTTTATCGGATCCAGATTGGTTGTCATGAGAGATGCCGGATCATAGATTAATTTAATACCTTCGGTGTGTAATGATTTTAGAAAATCTTTTAGTGTAGAATAACTATCATACGAAGCCTTGACGGCGAGTCTGCATCCATAATTTTCAGCATGCTGGCCTACCTCGCTAAGGGCTGTATTTACGGCATGCCAATGTGTAGAACTGTTATCTGTTGGTATGCTGCCTATCTGCACAGTTATAATATTGGTTTGTAAATCCAGTGCAAGGTTTATAATCTCTTTTGTTCTCTTGATAATAAGATCAAATTCATTATGATTGACAAACCCAACACCAAGCTCTCCACCCAGGGCACAGAGACATAATCTGTTTAAATCTATAATACGCTTTAATTCGCGTCTTCCAGTCTGTGATAGATTTTCAGGGGATATCTCTCTTTGTGTTGCATCGATCTGAATGCCTTTAAAACCAAGGTTAGCAGCGGTCGCAATACCATCCTTAATCCTTAATCGAAGTGATTCCAGCACAACACCGGTTTTTTGTCTTATCATGGTACCAGTACAATCTTTCCAAACTGTTTCCTATCCAACATTTTGGTTTGAGCTGCCACCGCATCTTCAAGAGGAAATACAGAATCTACGACAGGTTTAAGCCTGCCGGATTCAATAAGTTCCAGGACCTTCAATAATTCACTCCTGC
>JAIVVP010000289.1:0-2305 GCA_049189775.1 Gemmatimonadota bacterium
AACAAGGCCCCGGGGACAACACCAACATCACCAGAAATGGAAAAACGCCTGGCAAATATCGAGCGTTTATTACAAAGCAACGCCCTGCTGGATATGCTACAGCAGATCGAACTTCTGCAGCAGGAAGTTGCGAAGCTACGCGGTGAGATTGAAGTGAATAATCACGTGATTGATCAAATGAAAAACAGGCAACGCGATCTATATACGGATATAGACCGCCGGTTACAATCAATTGAAAGTCCGACAACTGGAAATCAGGCCCAGGCCGCAAGAACACCAGATACTAATCCTCCGCTGGAAACATTGGGCCAGATTGAAACAGTCACACCACCCAAAAACGAGAATCAGGCCCAGGCAGAATCCCTTGCTTTGACACTGGATGAAGCGGCAATTCAGACACAACCACATACAGTAAGCTCAACTGTGTCTGCAGCCGCGACTACAAACAAAACTCCTTCTGAACCGGAATCAGAACCAGTTACAAAAACGGAACCTGATGAAGTTCAGATACAGGCAGAATATCAACAGGCATTCAAGCTACTGAAACAATCTCAGTATGATCAGGCCATTAAAGCCTTCGATGCATTCTTAAAGGCACATCCAAATAATCAATATTCAGATAACGCCCAATACTGGAAGGCAGAAGCCTTGTATGTGAAACGCCAATATGAAGATGCTATTAAAGAATACAATAATCTTGTTTCTAATTATCCGGACAGCCAAAAAGTCCCCCATGGTTTGCTAAAGATTGGTTATAGTTATCAGGAACTGGGTAAGCCCGATGAAGCCAAACTCTGGTACACCGATGTCAAACAACGCTTCCCTGGTACAACTGCATCTCGTCTGGCTAATGATCGTTTAAAACATATTAACGATTCATAAAATAACTACGTTTTATATTTTTAGATCTATATTTATCAATAGTCCTGAAAATGACTTCCAGGCTGACAGAACTATCCATTCAATGTGTCACAAGCTATGCCAAATAACGATCTCACCTTGAAGATCAATGAAATATTTTTCTCCATCCAGGGGGAAACTACCAGGGCAGGATTGCCTACCATTTTTATACGCTTAACAGGCTGTCCTTTACGCTGCACTTATTGTGATACTGAATATGCCTTTCATGATGGTGACAAAATGACGCTTACTGGAATTATGGAAACTATTTCAGACTATAAGAGCAGACAAGTTACCGTCACCGGTGGAGAACCACTGGCACAAAAAAATTGCATGGCCCTGCTCGAAATACTTTGTGATGCTGGATATGATGTTTCATTGGAAACCAGTGGTGCACTGGACATTAAAGATATTGATAGCCGTGTCGCCAGGATTGTCGATCTGAAAACCCCGGCCTCGGGCGAAGTCGATAAGAACCTGTATGAAAACATGCTGCATCTAACTCCACATGATCAAGTCAAGTTTGTTATCTGTGATCGTGAAGACTATGAATGGTCAAAGGAAAAACTGAATGAATATAAAATTAGTGATCACTGTGAAGTCCTGTTCTCAGGAAGTCATGGACAAATACAAAGCTCGCAACTGGCCGACTGGATACTGCAAGATCAACTGCCCGTGAGATTACAGATACAATTACATAAATACCTTTGGGGCGATGTCCCGGGAAAATGATCCTTTAATAGTAGGTTTCTAGATAAATAATCCCATGAAAGCAGTCATCCTTCTCTCCGGTGGTCTTGATTCTGCCACAGCACTGGCCATGGCAAAGGATCAGGGATATGAATCTTATGCCTTGAGTTTTAACTATGGTCAGAGGCATGCTGCAGAGTTAACTGCCGCTGCAAAAATAGCCAACGCATTTAGTGTAGTCGAACATAAAACCATTGATCTGGATCTGACCCAGATTGGCGGTTCAGCGTTAACAGACGATAATATAGATGTCCCTGAAACACCCACGAAGGGCATCCCGGTGACTTATGTCCCGGCAAGAAATACTATCTTTCTTTCTTATGCCCTGGCCTGGGCAGAAGTACTGGAAATCAATAATATTTTTATCGGCGTCAATGCCGTTGATTATTCCGGCTATCCGGATTGTCGTCCGGAATATATTCAAGCCTTTGAACACATGGCAAACCTGGCGACAAAAATCGGTGTTGAAGGGACAAAACTGACGATACATACCCCGCTGATCAATCTCAGCAAGTCAGACATTATCCAACTGGGCAGTCAATTGAATGTGGACTATGCCTTAACCATCTCCTGTTATCAGGTAGATGAAGATGGTGCAGCCTGTGGTGTTTGTGATTCCTGCCGATTTAGAAAGGAAGGTTTTGATAATGCAGGA
>JAIVVP010000290.1:0-2297 GCA_049189775.1 Gemmatimonadota bacterium
TAATTGATCTAGATCAATTAAGTAAATATTGAAATTATAAATCGAAAACTATGGCATACACATTGCGTAGTTATATCGTCCGTTAAATTTTCGGATTATTAAACTGTACTTTAACTTATAAGATTATGAGGAGGTTTACTATGAATTGGGTTGATCCAGCATATTGTGACTTACGTTTGGGTTTTGAAGTCACGGCATACGTTTACGTACGCTAATTATAAAACCTGTTGTAAGGGGAGTGGCTAGCCTTACTTTAGCCACTCTCTTTTTATTTGCATGAAATTATTATAAATCAACGTGGTTATTATTTATGAATGAAACCATCACAGTAGCTGCAGACAATATTATTGAAATTGATCCCATGTATTTATTTCGATGGGAAGAACCACAGCAGGCCTATGTATTGCTATATCCAGAGGGCGTTGTAAAAATTAACGAAACAGGTGCTGCAATACTAAAACTCTGCGATGGAATTAATACGGTTACAGAAGTTATTTCTGAACTGAATGATAAATACACCACTGACGTAACAGATAGCGTCAATAAATTTTTGGAGGTAGCCCATGCCAAAGGATGGATCAGAATTAAGTCTTGATGGTTTAGGTATCCCGATGTGGCTTACCCTGGAGATGACATACCGTTGTCCGCTGCATTGTCCATGGTGTAGTAATCCTCTTGATTTTGACAAATTCCGGGATGAACTCACGACTGAGGAATGGAAACGTGTACTTCGTGAAGGTCGTGCCATGGGTTCCTTGCAGCTCGGATTTACTGGCGGAGAACCCATGCTGCGTGATGATATTGAAGAACTTGTCGCCTATTCAAATGACCTGGGTTATTACTCGAACCTTATCACTTCCGGTGTTGGTTTAACGCCTGATCGTTTAAAGGCGATGAAAAAAGGTGGGCTTAAACAGATACAACTCAGCATTCAATCTCATGATCGTGAAACTACCAATAAACTTGTTGGTGCTGATGTCTACGATCAGAAACTGGAAATCGCACATGAGATTAAGGCTCAAGGATTTCCAATGGTTCTTAACGTGCCTATCTGTAAACAGAATGTCAGGCAAACAAGAGATATCCTGAAGATGGCTGAAGAGATTGGGGTTGATTATATCGAGTTTGCCAATATTCAATACTACAATTGGGCACTATTGAACCGTGCAGAATTTCTGCCGACGAGAGAAGAACTGGAAGAAGCTGAAGATGCCGTTAAAGAAGCCAGGGAACGCATGGGTAAGAAGATGAAGATCTATTTTGTTATCCCGGATTATTTTGATGATCGGCCCAAGGCCTGCATGAATGGCTGGGGTGCAATTCATTTAACAATAGGGCCTGATGGTGCAGGACTTCCCTGCCAGGAATCTCGTGTTATTAAGGGACTTGAATTTCCCAACGTTCGTGAACATTCACTGGACTGGATCTGGAATGAATCACCGGTATTTAATGCATTCCGTGGTGATAAGTGGATGAAAGAACCTTGTCGGAGTTGCGATGAAAAAGAAAAAGATCATGGAGGTTGTCGTTGTCAGGCATTTCTACTGACAGGTGATGCTGCCAATACTGATCCTGTTTGTTCCAAGTCACCGATGCACAGTGTGATTGAATCCAGTGTGGCTGAGGCAGCATGCGAACACCGGGTTCAGCGACCACTTGTTTTTCGTAGAAAGGGAGCCATTACCACAGATTTTCTAGAGACAATTGATTGAAACTTCCACATGAAAATCTGGAAACAACATTGCTTGCAGGAGTCATTCTGACTGTCACGCTGTTTGTATTGATTCGAGTATTCGCTTACGCAAATCCTGGTTAAGACCAAAGCAGTAATAGTAATGAGTAATATTAAAGTATGACCGCTCCTCTGTATGGCACCGGGGTAAATGAGAAATAAGTTCCCATTTCATATTTCTTATTGTTTCGGTGCCATTATTTATCTTGCTTACAGGTTGGAGAATTGTTAAATGACGTTTGCATTGATATTAGATGTGTTTGCCAGGTATTTACATATCTTTAGTATTTTAATCTGGATGGGACATAATTATGCAAATGTTATCCAGAACCCATTATTCAAACCAGCACAACCATCTAATCATGAAGCAATGACTGCAGCAATGAAACGTGAACATGGTACGTTTCGTTATGCTTCGTTAGTCGCGCTGGTTACAGGAATCTATATGCTCTGGTTCAGAGACATGTTTGTAGATGCGTTGACTCTTTCAGACCATGCTGTAGTTATGGGTGTTGGTGTATGGCTTGGATTTGGTATGGAAATTGACGGCAATAATGTGGGGGAT
>JAIVVP010000291.1:0-2293 GCA_049189775.1 Gemmatimonadota bacterium
GCAGGGTCCATAAATTGACTTATGTACAGGTACATACTCCAGAGCAACATACCTACGGCAGCCAGAATCAGAACAATGGCAGCCAGCACCAATGCAACGCTGCCGACCAGTCGCATGATTAACCTTCCCAGTGCACCTGCTTTCAAATTGACACTATCATCCAGGGAACCCTTTAGTTCCCGAAATTCTGCCTCTACCAGATCGAAGAAGGCGATAACGATTTCACCGGGATTGTTCAACGGCGGCCCCCAAGACCCAGAATTCTGGCGATGATATAACCGAAGGCAAAAGCCGCGATAACAGTGGTCAGTGGGTTACGTTCAATATGTTCTTTAAAACGTTGAACATCTTCTTTTCTGCTGCTGACGGTGGAGGAGACCTGGGAATGGATATCATTGAGTTTGTTGCGGATCTTTTCGATATTGTCCCTGGCTTTTTTCAGGGCCTCATTATCTGATTCATCGATCTTGTCTGAAGTTAATTCAGCTACCATGGCCGCGAGTTCAGCATGGTCTCTCAGCAGCTCTGCATAATTGTCCTTCAGTGCACTCAGTTCTTCCCTTATATCCTCGGCAGATACCCCGTCGGTCTGTGAGTCCTGTGCTGATTCAGTATTCATAGCTAAGCTTTCCTGTGTTAATCCAACTTCTAGTTCAGTAACTTAATAGCTTGAGTTTACTAGGAACTCACTATGGGAGTCGAGGGCATAGTGAAGGCGACAGGAATCTACTGTCTGTAGATTATTAATTATCAGCAAGGATATGATGCAGAGTACGCTGTTCCAGGTAAGGATAGAAAGGATTCCAGTGGATACGTAACATGGCCGAAGCGGGAATTCGCAACATGCCCTTCTCGCCCCTGATTGCAAAATTCCCGAGCTGAAGCCCAGGATCGCTTTTTTGTTGGCTCGCTCCATAGAGTGGATCCTCCACGGGAAAGGGTAAGGCAATATGCCCCAGGGAGAATACATCGTCGGGCCAACTTAGATTAATATCAGTTTCAGTAATATCCGTTTGTCCCGGTTTCCGTGTATGTACAACAACTTCCTCGCTGTTCTCATTTTTGTTAGTCACCAGGCTGAATATAAAACGATTTCCCGGATTATTGAGGATCAAATCGATATTTTCTTTTGGATCTGATTTCAGCATTTGTTCTACGATGGTGATACGATTTATATCAAACCCTACCAGTTCATGGCCAGCATCCGGTAATTTTTCGAAAAGTTCTTCCACTAAAGCAGGTGCCGACACCGTCGCATCAAGGACTGATTGAAATGCAAGTATTTGCGGTAACTGATCCAGCTTTCCAGCCTCGGCCATTGCGTCAAGCCGTTTTCGATTCTCAATCGTTAAACGATAGGCTTGATCTCCAGCATTGATTGCGAATGAATTATATTTGAAAGGATCATACTCAGGTAAAACATCATTCCATCTAAGTTTTTCCAATCCCAGTACATACCCGATTCGCTCCTGCCAGACAGCCAGTGCTGCCATTTTTGTTACCCCGATCTCAGGAGAGATCAGGACAAGTTTTTTAATTGGTGGCAGCGTGGGATCTTCAATCACAGAAAGTGCGTAGTGCAATGCCAGCGCACCGCCGTTTGAATAACCGACTATATAGACTGGTTTGTCACCCACCTGTTCATGAAGGTGTTGCACAGCCAGCTTTACGGCCGCCGCCATATCTTGCCAGCGAACGTGGACAAGTCCCGAAGGTGCGGTACCATGCCCCGGGATTCGTAGGCCGACGACATGGACACCTTCTTCATGCAGGCGCGTCCCCAGATTGTGCAGGCTATAAGGTGAGTCGGACATGCCGTGGAGTAACAGTACCCCGGCTACGGGTGTGTCGGTGGAAAGCTCAAAGCTATGGTTCCAGTTTGGCGACCACTGATCAGGATCGGGTTCACTACCTTGATAATAGCGATTGACGGAAAACTTATCTTCAGGCTCGATTTGGTCATAGACACGTTCCTTCAGTTGTGCGAATAAACGTTCCTCTAATGCCTGATATTCTGTAAAGGTTTTTACCGGGGATCTTGTGGTAAATTCAGCATCAAGTTTTACTGTGTGCCATATTTTAAGATCTGGCTGATTGTTGAGATAAACCACGGCCAGAACAAGTATGGTGATAATGCCACCCGAGATAACATGTAATGAAATTCTGAAAATATTCTTGATAAGAATAAGATTTATTTCATAAATATTTTTAAATATGTTCAAGCGTGCTTACCTTCTATTGGAAGCTATTATTCAGGCGGTATTATAATTTATTTTAGGCGCATAAAGTAATA
>JAIVVP010000292.1:0-2288 GCA_049189775.1 Gemmatimonadota bacterium
GTAATGTTTGTCGCTTCACGCTTCACATTTCATTTTAGGACAATATATAAGTAATGTCTGATGATCAAATTACAATAGAAGTAGATGGTAAGGCACTGGAAGCACGTCCTGGGCAGATGCTCATTGAAGTGACTGACGCCAATGATATTTATATCCCCAGGTTCTGTTACCACAAGAAATTAACTGTCGCGGCCAACTGTCGCATGTGCCTGGTCGAAGTTGAAAAGGCACCAAAACCATTGCCTGCATGTGCCACACCGGTAATGGATGGTATGAAGGTACAGACACGTTCAAAGCTTGCCATTGAGGCACAGAAATCCGTTATGGAATTCCTGCTGATTAATCATCCGCTTGATTGTCCGATATGTGATCAGGGTGGAGAGTGTGAGTTACAGGATCTTGCCATTGGTTACGGCGAGGGTGTTTCGCGTTATCAGGAAAGCAAGCGTGTTGTTAAAGATAAAAATATCGGGCCGCTGGTACAAACCGATATGACCCGTTGTATCCATTGCACACGTTGTATTCGTTTTGGTGAGGAAATCGCAGGTCTGCGTGAGATGGGGGCCACCGGTCGTGGTGAACGCATGGAGATTGGCACCTATATTGAAAAGACTGTGTCATCTGAATTATCAGGCAACATCATTGATGTCTGTCCTGTCGGGGCATTGACCTCAAAACCATTCAGGTTCTCGGCACGCGCCTGGGAAATGGTACAGCGTGAAAGTATTGCACCTCATGATTCAGTGGGTTCGAACATAGAACTTCATGTCAAGGGCGATCGTGTCATGCGTGTAGTCCCGGCAGAAAATGAAGCCATCAACGAAGTCTGGATTTCTGACCGTGATCGATTTAGCTATGAAGGCTTGTATAGTGAAGATCGTCTGCAGACACCAATGATTAAACAAAATGGTGTTTGGCAAGAAGCAAGCTGGGAAACTGCACTTGAGTTTGTACGTGATAAGCTGGATAAGCCCTTATTAAATCATGGTGGCAGTCAGTTAGGCGGCCTTGCATCACCTGCATCGACACTTGAAGAACTTTATTTATTCCAGAAATTATTACGTGCGCTTGGAACTAATAATATAGATTCCCGTTTACGCCAAAATGATTTCAATCAACAGGAAACAGATCCTGCTTTCCCTTACCTGGGTCAATCAATCGCAGCACTGGAAGATCTTGATGCGGTATTGGTAATTGGCAGTAATGTCAGAAAAGAACAACCCATGATCAACCATCGATTGCGTAAAGCCTCATTAAAAGGTGCAGACATAATGATGGTTAATTCTGTAGATTATGAGCTTAATTACGATATTTCTGAAAAAATTATTCAATCACCTGCAGAAATAACAACAATACTGGCAGGCATCATCAAGGCATTCTCCGAGATGGGGAATCAATCAGCGGATAGTGATATTCAATCATTAACAAATAATGTCACGGTTAATGATTCTCACCGGGCAATCGCCAGAAAATTATCTGATGCCAAAAATGGTTCAGTATTATTAGGTAATCTTGCGACAGCACATAACCAGTTCTCAACATTAAAAGTATTGGCATCGGCCATTGCTAAACTTGGAAATGCAAAATTTGGCTTTCTCAGTGAAG
Organism: Gemmatimonadota bacterium; assembly: GCA_049189775.1. GTDB lineage: Bacteria > Pseudomonadota > Gammaproteobacteria > Eutrophobiales > Eutrophobiaceae > SMWN01. The sequence continues at coordinate 1,606 of JAIVVP010000292.1, forward strand.
CAGCAAATACCAGTGGTGCACATCTGGCAGGTGTTCTGCCTCACCGCGGAGCAGGTGGTGAAGCTATCGATGCTTCTGGATTAAATACTGATGACATGCTGGAACAATCATTGAAAGTCTACCTGCTTATGGGGATTGAGCCAGAGCTTGATTGTTGGGATGGTCGTAAAGCACTTCAGGCAATGCAAGCTGCCGAGTTTGTTGTTTCCTTGACAGCCTATGAATCAGAAACCATGAAACAATATGCAGATGTGCTCTTGCCTATTGCACTGTTTGCAGAAACTTCCGGTACCTATATTAATGTAGAAGGGCAATCACAAAGCTTCACAGGTGCAGTGCCACCAGTAGGGGAGGCACGTCCTGCATGGAAAATACTCCGGGTCATGGGTAATCTGCTTAACCTTGAAACATTTGAATACAACAGTTCAGAAGAAGTCAGGGATGAAGTTAACAGTGTTATTGATAATGCCGCTTTAGGTAGTGTAGGTAGCTGGTCGACACCAGAGTCGCTTACAAATGGCATAGCGAACAACGGTGCACTGCAAAGAATCACAGAAATTCCTATGTTTAGCATTGATGCCATGTGCCGAAGGGCACAGGCATTACAAAACACAGATGATAGTAAGGGGTCGATTCAGATTAATTCGACACTTGCCAACAGACTCAATGTTTCTACTGGTGAT
>JAIVVP010000293.1:0-2265 GCA_049189775.1 Gemmatimonadota bacterium
CGCCAAGTAAATCCGGTGCGATTTCTGCTTCCCCTTCATGGCTAAAAGATAGCACATTTGTCGGTCCTTGTGATTTTCGCCATTGTTCATTGAGTTGCGTGCCTTCATCCTCGTCAACAATGCGGATGGTCAATTCAGCATTTTCTCTCAAATCCTTCAAGGCTGTCTCCGCCCAAAGCCTTAGTTGGCACTGATCAGGTAAATCAGGCAAATCTGTTGCGTATTGAACATCTACCTCGATGGGCATCAGCTCTGATTGCCTTGTTCATGTTTTTCATAGGCATTCAGTATTTTTGCGACTAGTGGGTGCCTGACGATGTCTTTCGAAGTAAAGAAGGTAAAACTAATATCTTCTTCTTCTTTGAGGACATCAATTACCTGGCGTAGACCCGAGTCCTTGCCTCTTGGTAAATCTGTCTGGGTGATATCCCCGGTAATGACTGCCGTTGATGCAAAACCAATACGGGTAAGAAACATTTTCATCTGTTCAACTGTCGTGTTCTGGGCTTCATCCAGAATCACGAAAGATTCATTAAGTGTGCGTCCACGCATAAATGCCAGCGGCGCGACCTCGATTACATTACGTTCAATATACTTTGCTACCTGTTCAAAGCCGAGCATTTCGTACAAGGCGTCATACAGTGGTCGCAGATAAGGGTCGACTTTCTGAATAAGATCGCCGGGAAGAAAACCAAGCTTCTCGCCGGCCTCGACAGCAGGGCGAACCAGTACAATGCGACGTGCACGATCCTGTTCCAGCGCAGCCACAGCACAGGCAACAGCAAGATAGGTCTTCCCGGTACCCGCAGGGCCAATGCCAAAACTGATGTCGTGATCGAAGATACTTCTTAAGTAACTTCTCTGGTTTGGACTTCTACCTCTAATGATTCCACGTTTTGTTTTAATATTTGTATCAGTGTCACCATCATCCTCAGCTTCACGATCAACACCCATATCCTGAATATGAAGATGTACTTTTTCAGGCGACAATACCTCTGTTGCTGTCATTTCGTAAAGTGATAACAAAAGATGTTCTGTACGATCAACGGATTCACTTATACCAATAATACGAAAGGTATTTCCACGATTGTTGATCTCAACACCCAGCCTTCTTTCAATATGCCGCAGATTTTTATCCATCGGGCCACAGAGATTTGCCAGACGTGAATTGTCCGCTGGTTCCAGAACTATGTCTGTTGATCTGGGATGTAAGTTATCGGGTGAAGCGTTCAAGAAGTATTATAAGGCTGATTGTTGAAGTGTTGTTTCTGAACTGACGACAGGCGTCTGTTGTAATTCGGCGCGTAAGGAATTTGGCAATGCTTCAGTAATCAACACATGAGCAAAATCACCAATCAGCGATGCCGGGCCAGTAAAGTTTACGGTACGATTGTTTTCTGTTTTGCCACGAAGTTGTTTCTCATCTTTTTTGGAAAACCCTTCAACCAGAACCTGTGCTATTTCCCCGACCATGTTGTGACTGATTTCCATAGCCCTGGAATTAATCCTGGCTTGCAGAATATTCAAACGTTGTTTTTTTGTCTCTGCTGGCACATCGTCATTAAATGATGATGCCGGGGTTCCGGGCCGTTTGCTGTATATAAAGCTGAATGAATGATCAAAGCCAATCTCGGCGATCAAATTCATTGTTGCCTCAAAATCATCATCAGTCTCACCGGGAAAGCCGATAATAAAATCTGAAGATAAACTGATATCAGGTCTTATTTTACGTAATTTTCGTATTTTGGATTTATATTCCAGCACGGTATGCCCTCTTTTCATCAGGGAAAGCACACGGTCAGATCCACTTTGGACGGGTAAATGAAGATGATTTACCAGTTCAGGCACTTTTGCGTAGGCCTCAATCAATCTATCTGAAAATTCAACAGGATGAGAGGTTGTGTAACGAATACGCTCTATGCCTTCAACTGCTGCAACATATTCGATCAGCAGTGCAAGATCTGCGATTTCACCATCATGCATTTCACCGCGATAGGCATTAACATTCTGGCCGAGTAAATTAATTTCCCTGACACCTTGGGCAGCCAGCTCAACAACCTCATTGATCACATCATCAAAGGTTCGACTGATCTCCTCACCACGGGTGTAGGGCACAACACAGAAGGTACAATATTTACTACATCCTTCCATGATAGAAACAAAGGCAGTTGGGCCTTCTGCCCTGGCTTCTGGTAAATGATCAAATTTTTCAATCTCGGGAAAAGATATATCGATAACCGGTTTTTTTGTTTTTATGGCACTGTC
>JAIVVP010000294.1:0-2216 GCA_049189775.1 Gemmatimonadota bacterium
ACCAATGATGAAATGTCTCGGCATGGCATCAGTGATAAACTGGCCAGTGAGATGGGGCACCTGGATCAATCCAGCAAAGGTGGCATTAAAGATACATTGTGCTCACTGGAAAAACCCAGAAAGATCCTGATTCATATTAATAATACCAATCCTATTCTCGATGAGGAATCTGATGAGCGTAAGGAATTAAACGATGCTGGTATTGAAGTTTCTTATGATGGTATGGACATTATAATTTAAGTTTTGAGGAAGTTACTGAATGAGTACTGAAAAGAATAATTCTGAACTGGAACCATGGACACGCGAAGAGTTTGAACAAAAGCTTCGCGATAAGGAAAAGTATTATCATATTAATCATGAATTCCATATTCTGATGAATACCGGAAAACTTGATAAACCGGCAATACAAGGCTGGGTTGCCAATCGCTTTTATTATCAAACAACCATCCCCATTAAAGATGCGGCCATCATGGCAAATTGTCCTGATAGAGATGCAAGACGTAAATGGGTACAAAGGATCATCGACCATGATGGCGAAGAAGGTGAAGAAGGTGGTATCGAGGCCTGGTTGCAATTGGGTGAGGCTGTTGGTCTAACAAGAGAAGAACTTATCTCATACGAACATGTACTTCCCGGAGTACGTTTCGCCATTGATGCTTACCTGAATTTTGCTCGTAGAGCCCCATGGGAAGAAGCAGCAAGTTCTTCACTCACGGAACTGTTTGCACCGAAGATTCATCAGAAGCGCCTGGATAACTGGCCGGAAGTCTATCCATGGATTGATGAGAAAGGTTACATCTATTTTCGCAAACGCCTCAGTGAAGCCAGACGTGACGTACAACATGGACTCGATATCACACTTGATTACTATAAAACACGGGAAGATCAGGAAAGGATGCTGGGTATTCTACAATTCAAACTGGATATTCTCTGGACCATGCTTGATTGCATGTGGATGGCCTATATCGAAAACAAGCCCCCCTATCACAACTGCTAATTGATACTATGGACATAAATAAAACTGATATACCTGAAATTGCACCTACCTTTCGGTTGCAATGGGAAGAGGTGCAGGATTGTTACGTGGTCTTGTATCCTGAAGGCATGGTCAAACTCAGTGGCAGTGCGGGCGAAATCATGAAACGTATAGATGGTGAACACACAATAGACGCTATAATTAAAGAAATCGAAACTACTTTTTCAGAAGATAATCTGGAAGGTGATGTAATTACATTCCTGGAGGTGGCCTATGGCAATGGTTGGATTAGAAACAAATAAAGATGGGATAAGCCCTCCCCTGTGGTTATTGGCAGAGCTGACCTATCGTTGTCCCCTGCAATGCCCTTATTGCTCAAACCCGCTTGAAATTGCCAAATATAAGGATGAGATTTCAACCGAGGATTGGGTGCGCGTCATGCAACAGGCTCGCAAGATGGGTGCAACTCAAATGGGTTTTTCTGGTGGTGAACCCCTGATGCGTCAGGATCTGGAAGAATTAGTCCAGGAAGCCCGTCATCTGGGTTATTACACCAATCTGATTACCTCCGGTGTGGGCATGGATGAAGCACGCGTAAAACGCTTAAAAGATGCTGGTCTTGACCATATTCAAATCAGTTTCCAGGCCAGTAATGAAGAACTTAATAATTTTCTTGGTGGTACTAAAACCTTTCAGCATAAATATGAAATGGCCAGGATTGTGAAGGCATACGATTATCCAATGGTATTAAACATCGTTATTCATAGAAAAAATATTGATCAAATACGCGACATCCTTGATATGACCGTTGAACTCAATGCAGATTATGTTGAGCTTGCCAGTACCCAGTATTATGGCTGGTCGCGTATTAATGTTGATCATCTACTTCCCACCCGCGAGCAATTGGCCAATGCTGAAATAGTGGCGAAAGAATACCAGGAAAAATTGAAAGGGAAATGCAGGATCATCTATGTGATCCCGGATTACTTTGAAAACCGTCCCAAACCCTGCATGAATGGCTGGGGTGCAATCTTCCTGACGATTGCGCCTGATGGTACTGCCCTGCCCTGCCATGAAGCCGGACAATTACCGATTGAGTTCCCAAATGTTAAGGACCACAGCATTGAAGAACTCTGGAACGATTCCCCGGGATTTAACCATTTCCGTGGTTTCGAATGGATGAAGGAACCCTGTCGTTCATGCTCGGAAAAAGAAAAAGACTTTGGTGGTTGCCGTTGTC
>JAIVVP010000295.1:0-2215 GCA_049189775.1 Gemmatimonadota bacterium
TCAATATTGAAAGAATTAATTACAAGAAAGATCAGGATATTGTGATTTCATTATTGTTACCAACGAGGAAGCGGTTGGTATATCTGAACAGTTTTATTGAGAGTTTGTTGAAAAGGACAAACGCACTAAAAAATATTGAAGTCATTATGTATATTGATGATGACGACATTTCTACAAGAGAGTTTTTTCATAAAGATATTTCCTACACCAGGATAACAGGGCCCCGGCTGACAATGGGGGAATATAATTCTGTTTGTTATCACTTCTCATCTGGAAATATTATCATGCTGGTAAATGATGATGTTGTTATAGAAACCAACAATTGGGATAGTTTATTGGTACATCAACTGGAAAAATTCGATGATGAAATCTATCTCGCTTACCCGAACGATGACTCTAATCATGGAAAGCTGAGCACCTTTCCTGTGTTATCACGAAAAACATGTGAAGCACTGGTCTATCCTTATCCATCTCTATATAAACGTTTGTTCATTGATACGCATATTATGGATGTATTTCAACGATTAATTAAAATGTCAGAACAACGAATTGTGTATCTTGAAAATATTAAATTTTTACATTACAAACTGGATTCTCATTTTGACAATGAAGAATCGTATCAAAGAACAGATTCCCATGATGATTTCATATTCATATCATTACGTAGACTAAGAGAGTCACAGGCAGCACGACTAAAGTCAGTGATTAACGGGGAGGAACTGCCTTCAATAGAAACCAAAGTAATACTGAAGGATGGTCATAAAAATTATTTAAATAGCCTTGTATATTTTTACCAATATTTTATTACTGATAAGGGTCTGCCTATAGTAGTTAGAATTAAATATTTTGTATGGTACGCAGGACATTTCTTTATGATAAATACTTCATTCGGTATGTTTATTTCGAAAATTATCCATGTCATGAAAAGACATAAAATCAATCCAGTGACTTGCTGATTATGAAATCTCTCGAAGAACTAAGGAATAAGAAACCAGAGGATATAGATATTATCTTTATCAATCCTGGAAATTTGCAAGCGGTATATCAAAACCTTGCATCTGATTTTTCTGCAATAGAAACACCAAGTTTAATTGCATTATTTGCAAGTTTTATCAGGAATAGAAAGTACTCTGTAGAGATCATAGATGCTCCTGCATTTGGATTATCACCAGAACAAGTAGCAGAGCTCATATCACAGCACTTCAGGCCTGTTTTGATCGTCATGGTTGTCTACGGGTACCAACCATCAGCATCGACACAAAATATGCCAGCTGCAGGCGAAACCTGCAGGTGTATTAAAAAGAAATTACCGAATAGCATGGTTTTAATGACCGGGACACATCCAGCTGCGTTACCAGGGCAAACACTTGAGGATGAAGATATCGATTTTGTTTGTAGTGGAGAGGGCCCTGAAACAATTGTTCAGGTTATGGAAAGCTTGAAGACTGGTAATGCAAGTTATTCTGCCATACCTGATTTGTATTATTTTGAAGATGGAAAAGTACGGTCAACCCCACCTTCTACATTAATTACAGATCTGGATGCTGCAATGCCTGACCCAGCTCTTGATTTACTGCCTATGGAAAAATATCGGGCACATAACTGGCATTGCTTTGAAGATATCAATAACAGGCAGCCCTATGCATCAATTCATACCAGTCTCGGTTGCCCTTATCATTGCAGTTTTTGTTGTATCAATGCGCCTTTTGGCAAGTCATCATATCGAATGTGGTCACCAGACAACATCATCAAGCAAATAGATGTTCTGGTAAACGAATACAATATCAAGAATATAAAGATCGTTGATGAAATGTTCGTCCTGAACAAGAACCATGTTCTGGGTATATGCGAAAGAATAATTGAGCGCGGTTATGATTTAAACATATGGGCATACGCAAGAATAGATACTATCAAGGATGAATATTTACCTAGCCTAAGAGAAGCAGGCTTCAGATGGCTGGCCCTGGGAATAGAATCGGCCAGTAAGCATGTGCGTGATGGTGTAGAAAAAGGACGTTTTGGTACGACAGATATTCTGGAGATTATCAAAAAAATCAAGGCAGAAAACATCAATATTATTGGTAATTATATTTTTGGATTGCCAGACGATGATATGGATACGATGCAAGAGACCCTGGACATGGCAATTGAAGCAAATTGCGAGTTTGCGAATTTTTATTCGGCCATGGCTTATCCAGGTTCTCCATTATATTTA
>JAIVVP010000296.1:0-2138 GCA_049189775.1 Gemmatimonadota bacterium
GTTTGCAGCATGAAGCATTCCTGGTTCAATTTTTAATGGGCGGAATTTATACCACGAGTTATGGCAAGAGAAAAATGATTTATCTCAAGTTTTGCGGGATTGGTGTTAACGCTGAATCAGTATCCCAGCCTTTTGCCTGAGCATACTCTATCAGGTCGTCGATTCGATCCTGTGTTACAGGATGTGTGCTAAGAAAAACTGGTGGTTCTATCTCATCTGGATGTGCCTGCATTAATGCCTTGAATAAGTCATTGGTACCTGCAACATGGTGATACAGGCCATTGACGGCATTGAGTGCAGTGATATCTGCTTCTCTTTCCTGATCCCGGTTAAAATTAAGCATGGCAATCAAACCAGTTTCATTGACAACCTGACCGACAAATAGATCGCTGCTGGCACCGGATATGGCGGATAATAACAAACCAATGACTACACCTCTGCCCATGGCAATAATCGGGTGTCGATGATGCACGTGGGCCATCTCATGGGCGATAACCATGGCCAGGGCATTCTCACTATGAAGTTGATTCAGTAATCCCTGGTAGATAAATATATGTCCACCGATGGTGGCAAAGGCATTAACGATATCTTCTTCAACATAATGTACCGTGATTTCCATTTCTTCAGGCAGTTGCATATGCACTGCCAATCGGTCACTCAGGGACTGCATATATTCCCGCCTTTGTCTGCCTGTTTCTGATTCTGTGTCCGGTTCAATCTGTGTCCAGATTTCAGGAATCAAACTTTGTTCTGTCTCGAATGGCACATAGACAGCGAGTTTTTCTGCAGTAAGACTGAGGATGATGACAGCAACAAAGATGAGGCCTAATACACCAATACTTAGAATAAAAAATTCCTTTAGTGGGTGCTCGTCGGTGGTGTTAATGCCTTCGGGTATTTTAGGGTTGGAGTATTCCATTATGGTTTACACAGGGGAAACGTTACCTTAAATATATGTGTCTTGTTTGTGAGATTTCAAGCAGTACGAAAATTGATTCCTGCTCCGTCTTCCTTTGCTGGTTCATTGGCTGGCGTATTTTCCTTTTCAATCACAACTGCGGTTCCATAAGCAAGGACTTCAACGGAACCAATACTATCTTCACGACCTTTGGAAATAGAAGATGTCTCCATCTTGATATTGAAAACATAGTCGGCATTTAATTTTTTGGCCTCCTGTTTCATTCGTAAAATAGCTTCACGACGTGCACGGTCAATCAGGCTTTCATAGCTGGCTATTCTGCCGCCAACGATACTTCGCAGGCCAGCCACGAATTTTTTAAAATAATCGACTGAGATGACCACACTTCCGGTGACCAGCGTTGTTTGGCAAGGTAGAAATTCATCAGGTAATATTTTGCTGGCGATTACGGGAATTGATCTGAGTTGTGATTCACGTTTAATGATTGAACGGTAATGGCTTTTTTCCCGTGACTGGCCAAAAATATAGCCAAGCGCAAGAAGCACAAATAATATAATAATTTCGAGATAGGCTTCCATCGTTAGTCCAGTACCACTGCAGTTCCATAGGTGAAAATTTCTGAGGCCCCCTGGCTGATCGAGGAGGTAGAGAAGCGGACATTGAGGACAGCATTTGCACCCGTTGCCTGTGCCTGTTCCTTCATCCTTGCAACCGCTTCTTCGCGGGATTCCTGAAGCAGCTCCGTATAGGCTTTTAGTTCACCGCCAAAGACATTCTTTATTCCTGCCATGATGTCTTTGCCAACATGTTTGGCCCGTACGGTACTGCCCTGAACCAGGCCGAGATGTTTGGTAATGGTTTTGCCGGGAACGTATTCCAGCGTGGTAATAATCATATCAAGCTCCTTTTTGTATGGAGAGGCGCACAGACTTCAATACTATACCCAAAGCAGATGGAAATGTAGGTTGCAGAGTTCAGCTAGTACTACTATGGCTTGGGAAGTTCATTGACAGTGTTCTCTATCCACTCTTCTACTTCAGCCATGATTTCAGCGGTGGTTTTGCCTTTCGGATCAATGGCAGGCCCTATGACCATCTGTATGACCCCGGATTTTTTGGTGATACTGTTTCTTGGCCAGAAATAACCGGCGTTATGTGCAACAGGGACAATCATGGCACCTGATTTTTCAGCCAACATACCACCACCGGGTAAATATTTT
>JAIVVP010000297.1:0-2105 GCA_049189775.1 Gemmatimonadota bacterium
TAAATGAAAAAACGGGTCCCGGTACAGCTTGCGCAAACGCATAGCCAGATAAAAATTCTGAAGAACTTAGGAAGTCTTTAAACTCAACAAACTCGGTATAAAGCAGTGGGATTAAAACCTGTCCACCACCAAATATCAGGCTGCCATTACGATAAAAGTTTTCAAATAATTTTATGGGCAGGAGATTTGTAAATGTAGCCAGACCGCCGGCCACAATTAGAATTCCTGCCCAGAGAATAAAGCCATCCCATTTTATTTTCAAGGGCTCGGTTTTTTCAACTCTCGGTTGTTTTTTAAATTTTAAAGCAGTTATTAACCCACCCATGATTATTAAGATGGGAAAAAGAACAGGGGATGCATATGTATAGGCAAGGACTGCAGATAAAATCATTACTAAAATCCCAGACTTAGAATCTATTACTGCTCTGCTTATCTTGAAACCTGCATAGGCAATGACACCGTAGATGAAGCCCAATACTCGTTTCATTCCGTACTCCTTTCGTTTTACTTTACAATTCGGTTTGAGATGGCCCTGCTTTTCCCACAAACAAATATAGACGATATTGAGCGAGAAAGTAATGGCAGGTTTTTAATTTAAACCATAAAAATGAAATCTTAAACGGTAACTTGAAATTGTCTGTCACATCAAACATTATTAACCAGATGAATATCCTGTCTTGGAAATGGGATCACTATATTTGCATCTTTCAGTGCTGAATAAATTTTCTGGTTTACCTGATACATCACCTGATAGTACTGTCTTGTTGGAACCCAGTAGCGAACACCAATATTAATGGCTGAATCACCAAAACCTTCAATTCCAACTTGCGGCCCTGGTTCGCTGGTGACCTCTGAAAATTCTTCGAGAACTTTCAGAATAACAGTGACAGCCTGTTCTGTATCACTTTCATAAGAAATACCAATTGTTGATTCGACGATCAGGTTTGCATACGTGTTATGTAGAATTTCACCGACGATTTTGTTGTTGGGAATCGTAATCAGTTCTCCATCTTCAGTCCTCAACCATGTATAGGCTAGCTTGATCTCTTCTACGATCCCGGTAACGTCCTGAATTCTTATTGTGTCACCTACAATGAATGGTCTGGTCAGGATAATGGTCAGACCAGAACCGTAATTTGAAAGCGGTCCTTGCAAGGCTAAAGTACTACCAAAGGCAACCGCGCCCAAAGCTGCAATTAATGGCGTTATTGTTATTCCGAATTTACCCAGGGCAACGATGGCAACAAAAATAATGATAAGAGTTTTGGCAATGCCGGCAAAGAATTTCGCCAGCGTGATGTCTAAACCAGCTCGATCACATACCTTCAGAACGGCTTTGGCAACCCACCTGGAGACCTGCCAACCAATCAGTAATATAATGATTGCGCCAAATACCTGAAATCCATAATTGACGGCAAACTCGTTGAGTATGTCTACGATATTTTGTATTTGCTGAATATCCTGTTCCACAATAGTTACCTGTTTCTGGAATTAAATACTGGATTCAGAATACACTGATTAATGCAGACTTAAAACTTACTCAAACTACTTTACCTGCCTTGATATTCGTTTCTATTGAGTCCATCCATCGATCTCAATTATTTATACCTGTGCTTATCGAAATAGCCGGAAGTAATTGGAAAATTCTGATTTATAGTTAATCAGGCATAAAAATACGTTTAAAACCCAGCAGAATCCATCCAAGTCACTGTAAAATATACGAAAATTATGCTGGAAATGCAGTGCTAGACAGTGTAGCTTAGCTTCCCCCTTGATATCACTAAAGACTATTCACGAAAGATTAAGAACCTAGATATGAGCCGTAAATTATTTATCCAGACCATGGGTTGTCAGATGAACGAATATGATTCAGCCAAGATGCTGGATGTCCTCGCTGAATCCCATGGTGCCACCAAGACAGATAAGCCCGAAGAAGCAGATATCATTCTGCTCAATACCTGTTCGATTCGTGAAAAAGCCCAGGAAAAAGTGTTTTCTCAATTGGGTCGCTGGCGACCATTTAAAGACAACAAGCCCGATCTGGTGATCGGTGTGGGTGGCTGCGTAGCAAGTCAGGAAGGTGCTACTATTTTTGAACGTGCACC
>JAIVVP010000298.1:0-2096 GCA_049189775.1 Gemmatimonadota bacterium
ATTAATGTGGCAAAGTATTAACGTGGCAAAAAGTCGCATGAGACAAGAAGGGACAAGTCTAACCCTTCTTATTGAAGGCCAAATAATCAACTGGAGAATAAACAATCCGAGCTGAATTATTGATCTTCATCAACTGTATTGAAGTAATTATTCTATATAATCCTGCCCTCAGCTTACCGTGAACAATGGAATATATATTTTGTCCTATGATTGAAAAACATCCAACATCGTCATCCAGTCTTGCATTATTTAATCTGGGATTCCGCCCATTCTTTCTGGGTGCATCAATATTTTCAGTAGTGTCCATTTTGTTGTGGATGTGTATTTATGTCTTTCAACTGCCTCTGCAGTTCATAGAGATCAATATGACCCAATGGCATGCCCATGAAATGATATACGGTTATAGCCTGGCAGTTATCTCCGGTTTCCTGTTGACCGCAGTAAAAAACTGGACAGGCGAACAAACACCTCATGGTCCCTGGCTTTTTGGATTATTTCTATTATGGGTCATAGCAAGAATTTTATTTCTGTTTGGAACATCTTTAATTTTCATTGCCGCATTGTTTGACATGCTTTTTATGCTGTGCCTGATATTTGCTATTGCCTATCCGATTGTTAAAACCAGGCAATGGAAACAATTAGCCATCCTGTCAAAGATCATCTTACTCACTATCGGCAATGGTTTGTTCTATCTTGGTGCAGCTGGCCTGCTTGAGCAGGGGATCTATTGGGGAATATACGGTGGCCTGCTTATGATTATCGCCTTAATCCTGACCCTGGGCAGACGTGTCATTCCCATGTTTATTGAGCGAGGTGTTGGTTACCCGGTACAACTTGTGAACTACAAATGGATAGACCGATCGAGCCTGGTACTGCTGCTGGCATTTTTTATCGTTTTTGTATTTGTTGGGAATAAACAGATATCGGCAATCATCTCACTGGCTTTATTTTTCATCACCACGATCCGCTTATTCGGTTGGCACACGCCAGGGATATGGAAAAAACCACTTTTATGGAGCTTGTTCATTGCCTTTATATTTATTGACCTTGGCTTTCTACTATTCGCGGTGAGCGATTTGTTAAATATACCAACCATGCTGGCATTTCATGCATTTAGTTACGGCGGCATTGGTATCGTTACCCTGGGAATGATGTCTCGCGTATCATTAGGTCATACAGGCAGAGATATTCAGTCACCACCCAAAGCAATAACACTGTCTTTTATTCTGCTGGTTGTGGGTGGGGTATGCAGGGTATTTTTACCCATCTTTGATATGGACCACTATGTAACGTGGATATTACTTTCACAGATCTTCTGGGCTGTTGCCTACCTGATATTCGTCATTAGCTATGCGCATATACTGATCAAACCGAGAATCGATGGCCAGTTTGGATAAGATAATAACTATTTCAATGTGTAATTATTTTAATTGTCACAGCCGCTAACAAGATTTTTTAGTGCCACCATATCGAGAATTTTGATCGCTTTTCGATTGACCTTGATGATGCCATTACGTTGCAGGCGACCAAATACCCTGCTGACTGTTTCAAATGTAATCCCCAGATAATTGCCAATTTCCTGTCTCGACATGGTTAACTTAAACTCGTTCGCTGAAAAACCAAGCTCGTGATAACGTGTTGATATTGTCAGAAGAAATGTTGCCACTTTCTCTTCTGAATTCTTTTTACCCAGCGTAAGTAGCATCTGGTTTTCTACAGATAATTCACGACTCATGATCCTGAACAGCTGATTCTGCAATTCAGGAATTTCTTTACAAATTTCGGATAATTCCGAGAATGGAATGGCGCAATAGGTGCTTGTTTCGAGGGCGACCGCATTACAAGCATGCACTTGAGTCTCAATTGCATCAAGGCCTAACATCTCACCTGGAAGGAAAAAACCAATAATTTGCTCTTCGCCATCGTCCGCTGTGGCAAAAACCTTTACCAGGCCAGAACGTACGGCATATATGCCTCTAAATTTATCGCCTGCCCTGAAAAGCACCTCACCTTTTTGTAAGGGTGAGGAACGTTTAACAATATCTTCCAGTTTTTCAAGTGCCCCCCCCCCCCCCCCCCCCCGCCAAGCCAACGCT
>JAIVVP010000299.1:0-2083 GCA_049189775.1 Gemmatimonadota bacterium
GAGAATGTTTGTCAAGTCACTCATGCAAAATAGTATCATTATTGATACTAATGTCAAGATCGCAACTGGATTTTAGAGAAGAAGAAGCCACCCAGCCAATATGCACCAACTGCTACTCAGTAAATATGGCCAAATACTTTTTATCTTGTAGGAAAACTACTCTTTTCAATCAACCACCGGATAACAAGCATCACCCCATACCCGCTGATAATCATTCATCATCAAATGGATGACCGTGGGCACCACCTGCTCCATGATTTCAGCACCCTGGGATATCTGGCTGCGGTTGATGTTGCTGTTCCAGGTGGCCCCGCCATGCAACAACTGGTTTCGCAGTGTGTACAGGCGGTCGAACATTATGCCCATCACTTTCAGGGTATCTATATCGCCCAGTGCACGACGCGCCGCTGATTTGCTTTTCTGGAATGCCAGTTGCCAGGCTTCTTCTGTTGTCTGGCCGTTGTGGTGATCCCAGAATGGCTGAAACACATATTTATTGTCGATCAGTAATCGAATTGCACCGGGGAATTGATCCCATATCAATGTGTACAGCAGTTGCTCTGAATCTGAATCGATTAAACGCCCCAGGAAGCCCTGGAAAAGTTTACGTTCGGAAAAATTCTGGCGATTGGGGATTTCGTTTGCATAGGCTGCGTTGAAGGCGACCCAGAGGAAGATGAATCTGGCGTCGTGGTCTTCAGGTTCTTGTTCGGCCCTGTTTAGCCAGCTGAGGGCTCGGTGAACTCGTAAACCAAGGGATTCAGGAAATTGATCCCGAGTGGCTCGCTGACGGGCTTTTAATTGTTGAAAATTTAGGTTTTCCATATCGATCAGTTTTACACACTAAAGCCTATGTGCAAGCCTTTTCAAAGTGTTCTATCAATACGCCTGCCTACTCGGTATCACGCCCCTCACTCCACCGCGTGGGTCCTTTGCATCATCCTGCCTTCTCGGAATCAGGTGAATGTGACTATGCATGATGGTCTGCCCCGCCACGACCCCTTGATTCACACCCATGTTGAAACCAAGAACATCCTTTTCTTCATCCCTTATTTTTTCTTTCATCTGTTTGATTAGCAAATTGCACTGCGCCAACTCGCCCTGCGTCAATTCAAACCATGATGGCTCATGACGTTTTGGGATAATCAACAAGTGTCCATCGGTTACCGGGTAGCTATCCCTGATGACGTAGGCGAGCTCAGCCTCATGGACAAATGGACGGTCTTCAGAAATTGTGCAAAACAAACAGCCCGACTCGCGAACTTCATGCAAGCACCGGTAGTCCCGGACGTCTGTATTATCCTTATTGCTTTTCCAGGCATTACATCGATAGCACAGTGCCTGGAGGTTACTAAAATTATCACTGCCGCCCAGGCTTCTCGGTTGAATGTGGTCAACTTCAAGCGCAACCTCCGCAGCAGACACCCCACACAGCTCACACCGGTAACGAGCACGTTTCATCACTTCATATTTAAGCGTTCCGCTGATGTAACCAGTGGTCCTGCGCCTATGTTTATAGATCTGTTGACCTCGTACGTCTAAATACTTCTCATACTTTTGCTGGCAGGCTTTTAAAAGTAACTCTTTTTGTTGTGGAGAAGGTTCTTTTGGAAGAAACAGAGATCTAAAAAATGGAGGAGGTTTAGGAACAATTTTTACTATCGCTTTTGGAGGCAATGGTGTCGAACCACCGTTCAATTTAAACGCAAGAATTCGTCCATAATTTTTATATTTATGGATGGCTGCATCTTTATTCGTTGGGCCTGCGACCAGATTGTTCCCCCCATATCCCGCCATTACGGCTATATATTGCTCTCCCTCAATTTGGTAAGACATTGGGGCTGCCATGATACCAGTTCCCACTTCAATTTCTTTAATATCAACAAGATCAACTTGATCAAAATATTTATTCATGGCTTCAGCTGTCCATTCAGATGACTTACTTCCCTGCGATATAATTGCTGCTTTCATTTGATTAATGGGTCAATTAGGAATTCTCCTAATCTAAGTAAATTTTGTCCAATTAAAACTGGATAAGTTAAATGTGAACGCTCAGCTATGGTAAAATCCCCTTTCAATATTT
>JAIVVP010000300.1:0-2038 GCA_049189775.1 Gemmatimonadota bacterium
TGGGTTATGGAAAGCCAGAGTCTAATTTGAGTCTACACCTTGTTTACAATCCTCAGGGCCCTGAATTACCACCGGCACAGGCACCGCTTGAAGCGGCCTACAAGAAAACACTGATGCAGGATTTTGGTATTGAATTTAACCAGTTGTTTGCTTTAAGTAATATGCCCATCAATCGTTTCGGCAGTACCCTGGTTTCCAATGGAACATTTCATGATTACATGTCCTTACTAAAAAATTCTCATGACAATGACAATCTGGACGGTGTGATGTGCAGGAATATGCTCAGTGTTGATTGGCAAGGTTATATCTACGATTGCGATTTTAATCAGATGTTGGGATTAAATTTAATGAATATAAACAAGCAGTTACATATAGCCGATCTCAAAAACAGTTCACTGGAAGGTGATTCAATCACAGTACTTGACCATTGTTACGGCTGTACCGCCGGGCAGGGGAGTAGTTGTGGTGGTGCCCTGACCTGATTTGACTTGGGCTGATTTGTCCTGACCTTAATCTCGCCTGAAATGATCTTGCACACAATCGTTATCCCGACATTAAACGAAGAAGCCGAGATTCAGGCCTGTTTGATGCGTCTACAGGGACTAAGAGAAGAAGGATTCGAAGTAATCGTGGTCGATGGTGGGAGTCTTGATAAGACACCTCAGTTGGCTGCAGGAATCTGTGATCAATTTATATCTACCCGGGGAGGTCGTGCGGCACAAATGAATGTTGCTGCCAGACAGGCAAGGGGTGAATTTATCTTTTTCTTACACGTCGATACCCAACTACCTGAAAAATTCCCGGAACTGATTCGTTCAATTGAGGCTGATACATTCTGCTGGGGACGATTTGATGTGAAATTGTCCGGTGAGCACTGGTCATTCAGGATAATCGAATCAATGATGAACCTGCGCTCACGATTGACAGGAATAGCAACAGGCGATCAGGTGATGTTTGTCTCACAGAAACTGTTTCAAGAAGTAGATGGTTTTCCTGAAATCGCATTAATGGAAGATATCGCTATGAGCCAAAACTTGAAAAAGATCTGTTCACCAATGTGCTTGAGGCAAAAGGTACTCACTTCAAGCAGGCGCTGGGAAAAACACGGGATCATCAGCACTATACTGAAAATGTGGTGGCTGAGATTCTCTTATTTTATGGGTGTTGATCCAGTAAGGCTTGCCAGACAATATGATTAAATCTGCCTTACTGGTTTTTACACGCGCACCAGTGCCCGGACAGACAAAAACCAGGCTCATTCCATTATTAGGGGCACAGGGTGCGGCTGAATTTCATCAGACTGTTTTGCAATCGACGCTGGCGGAATCAAATGCATCCGATTTCAGAACAGTTGAAATCTGGTGTGCAACAGAGATAGACCATCCATTTTTAAAACAATGCGAATTGAACTATGCATGTTCAATGAAGATTCAGCAGGGAGATGATCTTGGTGAAAGAATGCATCATGCGATTGATATTGCGTTGCTGAAAAACAAGTTTGTTGTGATCATCGGCAGCGATTGTCCTGCAATAACCACAGATATTCTAAACCAGGCTCATCAACATTTATCCAATGGTAAGGATGCTGTCCTCGGATCTGCAAGAGACGGTGGCTATTATTTAATCGGCCTGAGTGCATCGAATCCCGAAATATTTCAGGATATTACATGGGGAGAAGGGAATGTTGCTGAGAGAACACGCCAGAATTTCGCCGACCTGGGCCTGGATTATGTTGAATTAGAGGAATTGTCCGATATTGATACACCTGAGGACTATCAGAGATATATCAGCAACGCTTAATATTGCCCTGAAACAGCTTATTCCAGATTGCACAAATCCCCCTTTTTGTTTAACCTTCGCGCTCTCTGATTTTCAGCGAATGTACGGAGAGGTGGCCGAGTGGTTGAAGGCGCACGCCTGGAAAGTGTGTATACGGTAACCCCGTATCGAGGGTTCGAATCCCTCTCTCTCCGCCAATAATCAAATACAGGGTCAACGACCCTGTATTTGATTATTATTGAATGGTTCGAACCCGAGA
>JAIVVP010000301.1:0-2030 GCA_049189775.1 Gemmatimonadota bacterium
TCGCCCTGATGCTAGCGCATGTCGGGCTCGGTTGTTCAGTAACAGGCGAAGGTCGTAGGTTTAAATCTAGCCTCTGCTACCAAAGTTTTCAAAAGGGCCCCATTGGGGCCTTTTTTACAGGTGTCAGAAAGTATTTCTGGTGAGCTGGCAGTTTTATGATTGGCAGCTATACTGCTGGTAGATTTTCTGGATTTTTGAAGTGGGCCTTTGTGCCCATTTTTTGTTTGTACAGATTAAGTTAAGTTTTTAGTGAATGCATAGACAACATAGTGAGCTGATTGAATTGTTAGAACCCGTAGTCACGGCACTGGGTTATGAAATGCTTGGCATCGAGTATTTTAGACAGAAGGATGGCTCAATGTTGAGATTGTACATAGACAACGATGCCGGTATCACTATTGATGATTGTACCCGGGTAAATCATCAGGTGATTGGGGTATTGGATGTGCATGACCCCATAAAAGAAAAATATTTTCTGGAAATTTCATCGCCAGGACTGGACAGGCCGTTATTTACCCTGGAACAGTTTCAACGATTTATGGGCGAGAAAGTGAAGATGAAATTACGTGAGAAAATAGAAGATCGTAGAAAGATCAAGGGTGTGATCAAGGCAGTTGAAGAAACAGCAGTACTCATCAGTGATGATGGAGTTGATTATTTGATTCCAGCTGATGTGATTGACTCGGCGCATTTGGTGCCAGAACTATAAGTAAGTGAAATATAGAAAGTAAAAATAATAAATTAATTAAATTTTTGTCCTGAAGCAGTTGGTATTGAGAGTATCTATATTATGAATAAAGAAATTTTAACGGTAGTTGATGTTGTTTCCAGCGAGAAAGGCGTCAGCAAGGATATTATCTTCGAAGCCATCGAAGCAGCGTTGGCGATGGCGACCAAGAAACGTAATCGTGAAGATATTGAATCACGCGTCGCAATCGATCGTGAAACAGGCGGCTATGAAACATTTCGTCTCTGGGAAGTCATCAGTGATGATGAAGAAGAAATCGAATTCCCAAGCAGACAAATAAAACTTAAAGACTGCCTGGTAGATAATCCTGATATTGAAATTGGACAATTTGTTGAAAAACCCATGGATTCGGTTGAGTTCGGTCGAATTGCAGCGCAGACAGCGAAGCAGGTTATCGTACAGAAAGTAAGAGAAGCTGAAAGAATTCAGGTGGTCGAGGCCTTTACCGATCGTGTTGGTGAAATGTTGAGTGGTGTTGTGAAGCGGGTAGAAAGAGGTAATGTTTATCTTGATCTGGGTAGCAATGCTGAAGGTTTTATACCACGTGAAGGACTGATACCCAGAGAAGCAGTAAGACCTGGAGATCGCATTCGTGCCTATTTACAGGAAGTGCGTTCAGAAATTCGAGGTCCGCAACTGTTCCTGAGTCGCACTACGCCAGAATTGTTGATCGAATTATTCAAGCTTGAAGTTCCTGAAATCAATGAAGGCATGATAGACATTATTAATGGTGCCCGAGACCCTGGTGCCAGAGCCAAGATAGCAGTCAAGGCGAATGATCCGAGAATAGATCCCATCGGCGCCTGTGTTGGTATGCGTGGTTCGCGTGTGCAGGCAGTTTCTAATGAACTTGGTGGTGAACGTGTCGATATTATCCTGTGGGATGAAAACCCTGCGCAATTTGTGATTAATGCCATGGCACCTGCGGAGGTTGCTTCAATACTGGTAGATGAAGATGCGCATAGCATGGATATCGCTGTCGAAGAAGATAATCTCTCACAGGCCATCGGCCGCGGGGGGCAAAATATCCGGCTTGCCAGTGAATTGACGGAATGGGTGCTCAATGTGATGTCTGTTGAACAGGCGGAAGAGAAAAATGAAGAAGAGGCCCAGACTCTACAGAAGATGTTTATGGAGCAACTGGATATAGATGAAGAGATGGCTCTTATCCTGGTGCAGGAAGGTTTCTCAAGTGTTGAAGAAATAGCCTATGTTCCTGAAGATGAAATGCTAAAAATCGAAGAATTTGACGATGAACTGGTCAATGAATTACGAGGACGTG